>JASHSF010000247.1 GCA_030036955.1 Nitrososphaerales archaeon | reverse complement strand
AATCAGCTGACCTTTTACGCCCCAGACGGCTGCAATGTGTTGACATCCGGGCATAAAAACAAGGTAGACGGGCTCGATACGAGCTCGAATTGTGTTTCCGCAGAATTTAGATCAATTCAGCTGGTTCCGTATAGCTTCACGCAAGTACAAACCTTGGGTTGAAATCATATTTTGATGGAATACAAAAATTCCGCCAGCCAAAAACTCAGTCAAAAGAAATCACGACTTCCCAGAAAAAGGGATTTGCCTTGGATTGTACTTTCGACTATAGCGGTGATCGTTGGAGCCCGTTTTGGTATTGCTGCATTCGAGCAAAGAAGCGTCTACGAGGCATGTCTAGCGGGCCTACAATGCGCTATTCAGTCAAATCCTGTGCAGGTTACCGCGCTACTTGACAATGCGAATGCTGAATTCGATTTTAGTGCTGCGTTGTTTTTCTCGGGTATTTTCAGCGCACTCTACATCTTTTTGTCCGTCCCAAGGCATACAATGGAGACAGCCGTCGAAAAGCAAGAGATCGTTCTCGAGCAACCGATTGCAGTAGTTGAAGGTCCGCCGTTAACTAATGTATCCAAGTCAGAGGACGTAATTGAAATGAAGTCCCAACTGGACCTGCCCGCATTTAGTGGGCGTGACCCTTGAGATCTCTCGGGGCAAACTTTCCTCGCTACTCGACAACATGTTGTTCGAAAACCGCCGCGAACAGTAAACTCCCGCGCTAAGTAAAGATCTCCCAGGTTCGCGATCTTTGAACATCGTCCTCCTGTGTTGATACCGCGAAAGGAAACGAGTGACTTCGATCTTCAAAAGTGCGTCGAGTGATAGGGGAAATTCCTCCGCAATTATTCCCTTGCACAGCCACAGTTTTGCACGATACGAGAATTTTTGGTGCTTCGAGTCAACTATTGAATAATAATTTAATGACTCGCCGCACTTTTTCCGGATTTCCCTGGAAAGTCGTTACAATCTTTGCCCTAATTTGATGACCATTTTTCAAAGTCAAACTCTGCTGTATCGCAGTCCGATATATCTCGAAAAATGTATAGCGATCTGCTGTATCCGCAAAACAGAGCAGCCGAGCCCCTTATTGTTACCTAATTAGGGTAATACAGGGATGCTTATGCGCAAAAACCTATGCTTAAAGCGTTATCCGATCGGAGTAAAGAAAGAACACGTGATTACAACGATCATGAAAGAAATGAACTCAAAAAACACAAAGCGGAACTTGATACGAGCCCTCCTAGTAGTGGCCGTTCTCGGATTCCTGCTGGGTCCCGAATTGTTCGCACTTGCGGGCGCCCAGACGGCGACATTCGCAGCCACAGCTAAGAAGGTACCTCCAGCAAAGCCAATCAACCTAGTCTACGACTCAACCAACAAGGACCTCTATGTTGCGGACTATGGAACCGGAAGTGTTAGCGTGATAAGCACCACCTCAAATACCCTGATTGCCAACCTAACAGTTGGTTCGGGACCGCGCAACATGGCATTAGACACCTCCGATGCAGACATCTATGTCGCAAACTACCTGAGCGGCTCCGTGAGCATCATCTCCGGGAGCTCGAACACAGTTGTCTCGACAGTGTCTGTAGGGACGAACCCAATAGCCGTTACGTACGATGCTGCAGTTAGTGAAATATTCG
Source organism: Nitrososphaerales archaeon (assembly GCA_030036955.1). Taxonomy (GTDB): domain Archaea; phylum Thermoproteota; class Nitrososphaeria; order Nitrososphaerales; family CADDZS01; genus JASHOD01. The sequence continues at coordinate 8,974 of JASHSF010000247.1, read as the reverse complement.
TAGCTAACTACGGATCCTCGAGCGTGAGCGTATTCTCTGGAACATCCGTCGTGGCGACCATTTCAGTACTGTCCAATCCACGCAAGATGGTTGTCGACACACTCACCGACTCGGTATATGTTACGGATCTCGGATCAGCAAAGGTCAGCGTGATAAGCGCTAGCACAAACACCGTCTCGGCGACAATATCTGTCAAGACTGCACCGCTTGGAATCGGCTACAACTTCTTCAACGAGCTTCTGTACGTCGCGGACTCGAAATCCAAAGATGTTAGCGTTATCAACGGAAGCACCAATACAGTCATCGCAACAGACAAGGTCGGAACAATCCCAAGCCAGATCCTGGTTGACGGAACCGGTGGATACATCTACGTCACGAACTATGGATCAAACTCGGTCACAGCAATTAGCGAGGGAACAGCAACTTCGGCTGGAAGCGTCGTAGCGACGATTGCAGTCGGAAAACACCCATACCAAATCGTTTACGACTCCACTGACGGATTAGTGATGGTCGGGAACAACGGCACAGACACCGTGAGCCTGATATCGGATGCGACCAACACAGTCGTGAACACCCTGACAGTGGGCAATTCTCCGCGCTATTTGGCATTCGACTCCAGCAACGATGAAATGTACGTAGCTAACTACCTCTCGGGTTCAGTGAGCGTGATCAGTGGCTCGAGCCAAACCGTCATTACGACCATAGCAGTCTAGGAGAAAAACAGAAAAACATCCCCAAAGTGAGAAAAAGGCGGACGGAGAGGACTCCTCCTCTTTCCGCTTTTCTTCACAATTTTTTTGCCCGACTTAACATGAAATAATTGAGAGAGTGAATATCAAAAATTGAAAACCGCTTACACAATAGGAATAGTTGCCGTAGTGATTGTTATACTGCTCGTCGGCAGCTACGCCGCAATCTTCCTCAGAGTTTCGAACGTCACAACCAATAGTAGTACCACGAGCTCCTCGACGAGTACCTCGTCTCAGGAAAGCACAAATTCCATGGGGAGCACGAATACCATCATCACGGCGACGTCCACCGGATCCAGCTCAAGCTCTTCTTCGCTCACGAATTCTACGCCTTGCTGCTCCACGAACGTTCTAAACATTGGATATTTCGCGAACATAAATCACGCACCAGGACTCATAGGACTGTACAACGGTACCTTTACGGCAGCACTGGGTGGAAAAGTTACGATCAACAGCTTCCTTTTCACGTCTGGAACGACTGAGATAACTTCATTGCTCGCGGGCCAATTGGATATGGCGTACATAGGTCCAGGTCCTGCCGTAACCGGTTTCCAGCAGTCAGATGGGGGAGTAAAAATCGTTGCGGGCGTAGCTGACGGCGGTGCATTGTTCGTCGTCAACAACAACTCCAACATTACGAGTCCGGCTGATATGATTCACAAAGTGTTTGCAGCTCCGGGACTGGGGAACACCCAAGACATTGCTCTTAGAACTTATCTTGAATCACACGGGCTGGTACCAGGAGTGAACGTTACCGTTGAAGACACATCCGACCAGAACATTGTCACATTGATGTCGCAGAACCAAATAGACGGCGCTTGGGTACCGGAACCCTGGGCAACTACGCTAGTCTATGAAGCTCACGCTCACATTTTCCTGAACGAGGAGAGCCTCTGGCCTGGAGGAAACTTCTCAACGGCTGAGCTCGTTGCTACGACTCCGTTCCTGACGGCACACCCAGATGTAGTGTACAGAATAGTCCAGGCGGACGTAGCTATCACCCAGTGGATTAACAACAACTACGCACAAGCGACCGTTGAGCTCAACAACGCCATCAACAGCGCTACCGGACTGAGTCTTAACTCGACCATCTTGTCGGTGGCAATGACTCACCTTTCGTTCTCATGGGATCCATTCGAAGCAGCAGTCCAGAACCAGACCGATGATTCTTACAAACTCGGTTTCATAACTACAACGAACATTACAGGAATTTTCGACCTCACGATCCTGAACGAGGTACTAGTGAGCGACGGCCTTCCGACCATCAATTCATAGCCTGACATGACCTCTTCAGAGAAAGCATGAATAGTGCAATCCGCAAGTACTAGAAACAGCTTGCAAAATTTCGGTCAATTTTGCGCACAAGTAGTTAGGATTGCGCTAAAAGTCATCCTTATCTAGGCAGTTGGAAGCAAAACAGAAACATCAGAAAATAAACGGAGAAATGATAACGAATCAATGCCGATGTATCTCGTTGAACATCAACATACGGATGCAACCTGCCCTGCGCAGACTCCAGAAAATGCAAAGATGATGGAAAATCTTGTTTTAAGTACAGAGCGACAAAGACAATGCGGCGTAAAGCTTGTCGAGGATTGTAAAGTCAAAGGAGAGCATCGTCTACTCATACTGTTAGATGCTTCCGACAGAGGAAACGTCGAAAAGTACGCGGAACCCTTCAAAATGGTGGGTCCGACTGAAGTTAGAGATCTGACTACCTGCAGCGAATTTCTTCAAAACGTGCTGACAGGCGAGGTTAAAGGCTGTCGCTGAATTTTAATTAAAATCTCTTGGCCTTTAGATATCTAGCCCTGCTAAGGGGAATCAAAAGTCTATGATCTTTAGGCAGTTCCTGAAGGAAGATAACAGCTGCTCTTCGTACCTTGTCGGTTGTCAGAGCATCGGAGAATGTGCGGTTATAGATCCACTGCTCGAAACAGAGGCATATCTTCAAGTGGCGAAGAAGCTCGGTCTTAAAATTACATTTGTTTTTGACACCCACATTCACGCTGACCACCTCTCTGGCGCCAGAAAATTATCCGATCAGACTGGGGCGCCAGTTTTTCTCCACGAGTCGGCCAGGGTCAACTTTTCTTTTCAGCCCGTAAAAGACGGGGACCGGTTTCGCCTGGGAAATAGGCGGCTCAAAATTATTCACACTCCAGGTCACACTCCCGAGAGTATATCACTTCTATTCGATGGGAGACTCGTCCTGACAGGCGATTGCCTCTTCGTAGGGGATGTCGGGAGACTTGACTTGATCGGGGCAGGTAAAGCTGAGGAGCTTTACTCAAGCTTACACGAAAAACTGCTAAAGCTTGATGATATAGTTGAAGTGTATCCAGCTCATTATGGAGGCTCTCTCTGCGGTAAGGGACTCGAACAAAAACCAAACTCGACCATTGGCTACGAACGAAGTCACAATAGCGCCCTAAACACTCGCTCGCTCGAAGAGTTTCTCGAATTTGTCCTCCGAAGTCCCCCAAGAGCTCCGCCAGGTTATGAAACGATCAAGAAAATAAACTCAGGTGAACTTGCCCAGAGCGAACTGGCGCCCGAAGGCAGATAACAAGCCCAAAGGCCTGCTCGGAACAGTGAGCGTGATAAAGTACGAGGGCTGTCACTGACAATTCCTTAGCCTAAGGCGGTCATCTTTGAGGGTTAAATAACGCAACTTCGGTAAATAAGTTTGCGCAAAAAATGCGACTATTTTGGTTTTGAGCGGCAAAAAATAGTACGTCCGCGCAATAATTTGCGCAATAATTAACACTAATATATCGTGAGGCTTAAATGAAACGTTGATCGAGTTTGAGCACAACATTAAGCTCCCGAAACGAATACGCGCATCCCGAAGTTCTGGTTGACGTAGAATGGACGCTTGCCCATATCACGGATCCCAAGGTAAGAATTGCTGAAGTAGACTATGATCCGACCTCCAATTACAACCAAGGTCACATACCTGGGGCTGTTCTATTTGACTGGAAAAAGGACATCAACGATCCCGTCAGGCGTGACATTGTTAGTCGAGCACAGCTCGAAAAGCTGCTTAGCCAAAGCGGCGTAGGAAGTGACAGCACGCTTCTCCTTTATGGCGACTTCAACAACTGGTTTGCGGCGTTCGCTTTCTGGGTTTTCAAATACTACGGCCTGCAGGACGTGAGAATCATAAACGGCGGGCGAAAGAAATGGATCGAGGAGGACAAGCCTTTGACGAAAGAGCCGCCAAAGTTCGTAGAGACAAAAATCACTCTTTCAAATGGGAACGACCGAATCCGCGCCTACCTTGACGAAGTCAGACAAGTCGCAGGAACTGGAAAAGTCGCTCTGGTCGATGTGAGAAGCCCCAAGGAATTTTCTGGCGAAATCCTCGCGCCTCCTGAGTATCCGACAGAACACGCGCAAAGGGGCGGGCACATCCCCGGGGCTGTCAACATTCCTTGGGCGCAAGCTGTGCGGGATGACGGAACTTTCAAGTCGCCCCAAGAATTGGCAACACTGTACCAATCAAAGGGCGTGACGCCTGGGAAAGATACCATTGCGTATTGCAGGATTGGCGAAAGATCGTCTCACACATGGTTCGTCCTAACCTACCTGCTGGGATTTCCAAATGTGAAAAATTACGACGGATCTTGGACCGAGTGGGGAAACTTGGTTCGTAGTCCGGTCGAAAAGTAATTCAATATCTACGGTCCCAGTTGGGACCCTCATCTTTTTTGAAGCAGCTCGCTAGTCTTGCTTTTTTTCGACAAGAAAATGGTAGAGGTTATCTTCTCTTCTTGACTCGACTAGTATCTGGTCGCGCTGGTCAGCCCACCTGATCATTTCGATTTCCGCTAAAGGATCGTCGGTGACCAAATGGATCACAGTACCTGCCGAACGTTTTGAAAGGATATCATCCAAATTTGCAAGCGTAGCCGAGCACTCTAGACCTATAGAATATAGATCTTCGTCCGGAAGTTTCTTGAAGCAACGAACTTTGAGTTCTTTGATTCTCTCTTCGAGCGCGGTCCCAGCTTTGTTTGCTGGCGTAAGCTCATCGCAATCAGCCATATTGATACGTGCTAGCTCTACAATCCAGCCTTCTCCATAGGGCGAGAGATTGATTAGCTTGGGATCCAGCTGAGCCGAATCGTTGAATTTGTGAATCTCGCCGCCGACTGGCGCTCTTACAGCTGCGAAATGTCTCGGCGATTCGACTGTAGCGACCAACTGGCCACGGGAAATTTGCGAAATGTTCGTTTTCAAGTTAAGGCGTTCGAATCTTCCTGCGAGAAAAGAGAGCACCGAAGTTACTCCGACGCGTCCGATTTCATTAGGCAGGACTCTAATCCAAACGTCGTTTTGCACATCTAGCAGAACATCGTCTGGAAATTCGCAATTCTGAACTTGCAATGGCGATTTCACCCAGTCTGCTCGTTAATTAGATCCTCGACTGTAATTAAATTGTGTCGAGCTTTAGCGCAATCTTGGCGTCAAAAAGCAACATGACCTGTCTTGGAACGTCGATCACGAGCTAGGGGGCTCTGAGCAAAAACAAAAACCGGACTATACTATATTCCTATTCGCCCCGGACCAACATAAGAATCTCATTTGCGCGTTCTAATCCGGCCGGATTTCCTTGCTCGAGTTCGCTAATTGCAAGGTTGATACGGTCCGTAATTATTCGTCTATTCTCCGCAAATGGGTAAAATGGATCCTGACTCGAGGGAAAGCTAAGCCCAGCACTGTTTTCAATATCTCGCCTGATTTGGCGTAGGGCCTGCAAGGCCCTACTGATTCTTTCATTCAGGATGCGTCTTTGATGATGGTCCGCTGCTCCTTTTTTCGACTTTCTTTGATTCAAAATTTACTCATTTCCGTACTCGTATTGAAATATTCGATGCGCGAGGGCATACTGCGTAAACTGATCGCAATTGATACTGTTCAAGTGAAATTACTTGTACGCACTCACTCGTTTCCTTACTTGTTTAAGGAGGATGATCTGCGCGCAATCGGCACTTTCTGGGTAATTTTTGCGTATATCTCTGGTATGAACGCGTCTTTTTTGCTAACCTTGTTTCTCGATTAGAGATAGTTTGAATAGCCTCCACGCATACGCTCCTCGAATCAGAAACCCCTTGAACCCGAATAGAAGGCGAATTTTCATTCTTGAAATGATACAGCTCACTTATTCTGCCTGTCCGCCCCTAATCGACCTCTTTTGGAAAGTCGCGAAGTTTCGCATAGGGCTTAGGTTTATTTTCCTTGATTAGAAGTCATCAGCCGGAAGAAAGAGGAAATCTGCATTGAATTGGGTAACTGCGGAAAGAGCGACCGTAGATAGGATTGCGTGTTCATGGCTCATCAAGAATTTTGTAGACAAAGACGCACAGTTCTATTTTGTCCCGTTAGGAAATATACAAGAAACCATCGAAACCAGAGGGGCAATTCCGTTTGACACCCCACACGTCGAACTAACGCACTACTCAGAGAACGGAAAAGAGTACGTGACCTTCGATGCGATCATAAAGAAATACAATCTGAAAGACCGAGCGCTTATCGAACTGGCAAAAATTGTTAGAGGTGCAGACGCTAAGCTAAGCGGTGTTACCGATTCTGCCCCGGAGGCAAGAGGACTAGAAGCTGCGGCCGTTGGTTTTCGAATCCTCGCCTCCGAAGATGATCATGAAAACATGAGGCTCCAGTTTCCTCTGTACGAAGCGCTATACAGATATTGTCAGTGGATAATTGAAGAAGGTCGGGAATTGGAACACTCGGTCCGCTGATATATCAGAGTGAGATAATATAGCGCGAGTCTTTGCACAATTGATCCTTTGACGATGGCGTCATCGCGTCGAATTGATAATGGGAAGACCGTCGTTTTCTGGTACTATTACTACAACAATTGATATGGTATACGCTGTTCTCAAATAATTTTCCGATCTTCGTCAATAATTCGTTTCAAAAAAAACCGTCATAAAAAAAACTAGGGCAGAGCCGGGCGGGCTCTTGCCGAATCAGTAAGTTCTGTTATTTCCTACACGGTAATAGTAGCGACGACGGACTGAGAAGCCCCGTTGATAGCGCTAACGGTACCCGAGTTATAGTTCGCGACATACATATCGTCGTTGCTAGAGTCGTAGGCAAGATATCTCGGCGCGCTGCCGACGGTAACTGTTTTTTGGACAGTGTTGGATGCGTCGGAGATCAGGCTTACGGTGTCAGTGCCGTTGTTTCCGACCATGACAAGTCCATCAGTCGAGTCGTAGGCGATTTGGTATGGATGCTTTCCGACTGCAATCGTCGCTACGACGCTCCCAGCCGAAGTTGCTGTTCCCTCGCTAATAGCAGTGACGCTATTTGAACCGTAGTTAGTAACGTAGATGTACCCAGCGGTTCCGTCTACAAGTACTTGGCTCGGAGTGGTGCCAACCTTCTCAGTTTTTATCACCTTATTGTCCGTGCCGTTAATCACACTGACCGATTTGGACTTTGAGTTCGCGGTGTAGAGCAGCTCGTTGAAGAAGTTGTAGCCAATTGCCAACGGTGCTTTTCCAACCGCTATTGACCCAGAGACAGTGTTGGTGGCTCCGTTTATCACGCTGACTTTGTCCGTTCCCACGTCAGTTACGTAGATTGAATCCGTCAGAGTGTCGACGACGAACTTGCGGGGATTCTTTAGAACGGATAGCGTTTTGACAACCGATGAGCCAGAAATGACGCTAACACTGGACGATCCATAATTGGCTACGAACACCTCACTATCGCCAGAGTCGTAGGTGGCCGCGATTGGGTTCTTTCCTACCGCCAAAGTCGCGACGACAGTGTCACTACTCGTCGAAATAACGCTGACTGAGCCGGATAGATAGTTGGCGACATACAAATCTGCGTCAGAAGTATCTAGTGCCATGTTGCGAGGTCCCGATCCAACAGTTATTGTTCCAACGACAGTATTAGTTGCGGTGCTTATGACGCTGACTGAAGCTGCGCCGAAATCGGCGACGTACAGGTCTTTGTTGGACGAGTCATAAACCAAGTTGATGGGCTGTGCTTTCACCGCTGGCGAGCCCGTGCTTGCGAAAGATGCTGATTGCGTTGCCGTGAGGGATAGTACCCCGGGCACGATCATCAATGCAACTATTGCTACCAGGAGAAAGATCTTCTTCATACTCCAAGTTATTGTTGACAACGTAGGGCGTTGCATATTATTCACAGTTGTCTTGTTTTCCGCGTATTTCTTTTAAGCGTTCTTTTATGCACATAAACGCCGCACTATAGCTCCAAAAGAGAACACTACTAACTGTTAAATACGCTATTTTGCGCTCTGAATTTCAGCTGCTGGCTGGGCCCCGATATATCGTGTCGCGATACGTTTCCCTCATTCTCGGACAAATTTTCTATATTTGTTTGAGATGAATTGTAGTTCTCGCTAATTATTCACGCTTGGCTGCACGAAATGTATTCCCATTGTTCGAAGAAACCTTTGGAAAGAAATTTTTCGAAACCATTAAAATGTCGTTCTTCTGCGCGAAATGCAACTTCAATATTTAGGTAGGAAAGCAACGATGAACGTAGAGAAATCAGAGAAAATTTTCGTGGTCTCGTCTGCCAGCGCAATGGGGATTGCCCTGATTGTGCTGCTCGTATTTTCCGGAGGAGCATCTACGACACAGATTGCCACGAGTGGGGGAATGAATCTTCATTCTATTTCAGGTGAAGGGGCGATACATCACCTTCCAGCGGGTCAGCTGAGTCCGCTCGCAAGCTCAGCCGGTCCTTCAACCATAACGGCCTTTCTGTCGTTCAATTGGGGAGGATATGCGGATAACGCTACGGCGAACTCTGTGACGGTTGTAAGCGGGACGTGGACTGTACCGACAATCTCGGCATCAGCAACATGCTCCATCGATGACTGGTTCTCTTCATCCACCTGGGTTGGGATCGATGGTTTGACGTCGAATACAGTAGAGCAGACCGGAACAGCTTCACAGTGCTATGAAGGAACTCTGCAGTACTTCGCGTGGTACGAGTTCTATCCGTTAGCATCGGTCGTGATTACATCTGTGCCCATAAGCCCTGGAGATGTAGTTACCGCTTCGGTCACCTATTCTACTTCCACACTAAAATTCACAACAAAGCTGACAGACACAACTACAGGCAAGTCATATACCAGTACCGCTACAGCGGTGAGTGGAGCTTCCCGGAGTTCAGCGGAATGGATTACGGAGTCGCCTTCGAGCACAATT
>JASHSF010000246.1 GCA_030036955.1 Nitrososphaerales archaeon | reverse complement strand
TCGGCTGTTGCTGCGTCCTCCATCAAGTTGTAAAGGGGAACGCTACCTTTGCCTCGCAGCCAAGCCTCGAGATATTGCACGCCAACCCTAATGTTTGTTCGCACTCCTTCCTCTGTGACGGTTCCTCGCGGGACCGAGAGCAGATCTTCTACTGTTACTGTTGCTTTGGGCAAATGCGAGATTTGATTGGGTCCTTTCATGCCGACATCGAAGATACCTTTAGCTAAAGCAACCATTCCAGGATGCGCGACCCAAGTTCCATCATGTCCTGCCCTAACTTCACGCTCCTTGTCGAGCCGAACTTTCTCAAAAGCGCGACCATTTGCTTCGCTGTCGTTCTTGACGGGGATGAAAGCCGACATACCCCCTATTGCGTGAGCACCTCTCTTGTGGCAGGTAGCGATAAGCAGGGAAACGTAAGCTGCTAGAAACCCCTTTTCCATTGTAACCTGTGCTCTGTCGGGGAGCACGAAATTGGGATTTTGAGAAAACTTTTTGATGAAGCTGAAAATGTAGTCCCATCGACCACAATTTAGTCCTGCCGAGTGTTCGCTCAATTCGTATAGAATCTCTTCCATTTCAAACGCCGCAAGAATTGTCTCAATTAGTACAGTTGCCTTTATTGTGCCTCGGGGGATTCCGAGTCTGTCCTCAGAGGCCTCGAAAATTTCGTTCCAGAGCCTAGCTTCGTAATGGTTCTCGATTTTCGGGAGATAGAAGTAAGGACCGCTCCCATTGCTGATTAGAGCTCTTGCGTTGTGGAAGAAGTACAATGCAAAATCAAGGATTGACGCCGAAATGGGTTCTCCATTCAAGAGGACATGTTTTTCCTCTAGGTGCCAACCACGTGGCCTTGCAATAAGCGTCGAAGTATTTTGGTTTAAGGAGTATTTTTTGCCTTCGGGACTTACATAGCTCAGATTTCTCCGAATGGCCCTCTTTAGATTCAACTGCCCCTGAATTGTTTCATGCCAAGTGGGCGACTGTGCGTCCTCGAAATCCGCCATGAATACATTGGCTCCCGAATTCAGAGCATTGATCACCATCTTAGGATCGCCTGCTGGGCCCGTGATCTCCACGCGTCTATCCAACAAATCACTTGGAATGTTTGAAATCTTCCAATCCGAATTTCTGATCTTTGCAGTATCGCCAAGAAAGTCGGGCATTGCCCCCGCGTCAAGTTTTCTCTGAAATTCTCTTCTGGCCACGAGTAACTCGCTTCTTCGCGATCCAAACTTTCTTTGCAAAAAGATTACAAAGTCCAGCGCCTCAATGGAGAGAATTTCTCTAAATTCTCTTGAGACAGGCCCGAGGATTTCGAGATCTCCGAGTCTCTTCTCTTCAACAACAACTGTGGTCATTTTGAGAATTAATCGAGCTCCGGGAGTGAGTCCTCATGTGCAACAGCGTTGACCAATAACGAGATCTTTGCAGAATCTGAAGTGTCGAGATGACCGCTCTAATTTGTTCTTGAGATTCCTAGAGTTTCTAATCCCACTGCCTCAGAGATCCAAGTATAGCAATCGGGGCACACTCGCGTATTCACCTCCGATACCAATGGAGTCTCGTCGTGCGCGCAGAACTTGCAGTCTGTTTCGAGGGCGTAGCTTTCTCTATGAGTGATCATACCACGACTGATATTTCGGCGGGAATAAAAATAGCACGGAAAATATGTACAACTAGATCATACGTAAATATTGAGTTAGTAATATACGTATTATATGTATATTACGACATGTTTATACATTTACTCTAACTACTTCTCTTCTAAATTGGAAATCAGGAAGCTTCAAACTACTGCCGCAGGTACTTTCATTGTTACAATACCGAAAGAATGGGCGGCAAAGTTGAGATTGGAAAGAGGGGACCTCGTTTCGATGGAACTTGAGGAAAGCGGACTACTGATTTCGCCGACGAAATCAAAACCAAGTTCGTTGACCCGAACGCTGGAAATCGATCAGTTCGAAAATCAGAAGCTTTTGGAGCTCTGCATTACAGCCTCATACGTACAGGGTCATGACGTCACTCAGATAATTTCGAAGGATAAGATCTTACCCGACCAAAAACGCTGGGTGAGACAGGCTGTCGAAGGATTAATCGGAGTTGAGATAGCAGAGGATTACTCTGATCGCATAATATTGCAGAATCTCGTCGAGCCCTCAAGGTTCGGAATCGACAAGCTGCTTGAGAGATTCTCAGCGACGTCAAAAGCAGTTTTTCAAGATGCAATCAAAGCATTCATCGAAAATGATCTAGCTCTAGCGCAGGATGCCTTCGAGAGGGGCGAAGAAAGCACCAAACTGTATCGCCTGCTCATGCGCTTGGCACTCCAGGCGGCCAGGAACAAGAAAATTAGAGATGAAATGAAAGCTGGCGACTTTTCTACTGTTGCAGTCAAAATAATTGCCATCCGGGAGCTCGGCAGGATTGCTTACTACGCAATGAGAATAGCAGAGCACGTTGGAGAGATTCAGGTGAGGCTGGGTGAGGAGATCGTTTCACTCATTCAGAAGATGACCAGAATCACTATCGAGATGCAAGAGCAAGCATTTACCGCTCTGGGAAACAAGGACCTGGGCCAAGCAGCATCTGTCATCGACAGAATGGCGCAGATTAGAAAACTGTACGAGAACGCGCATGATATAGCAGTCAAGGAAAAGGATGAGAGAACATCGCTTGCTCTGTTCTTGATTATTCGCGATATAAGAGCGATAGCGGGTTATGCCGTAGCGCTCGCAGACGATGCTGTTTTAGGTATCTTTGCTTAAGACCATCAGCACGGTACAAGAAATCCGTCAACGATCTTAAGCACTACCCTAGGGTTTGGTTGCTTTCTTTGATGACTTTGCGCGTGATCCTTTCACAGAATGCACCTTGTCTCGAGAGGGTTTAGCAGCCTTTTCGTTTTGATGCTTTACCTTTGCCTGTCCTCCAAACAGTGAGGTTCCCATCGGATTCGGGCGTTTTTCTTCCGTCACAGGCTCAGAACTGTTCACTCGATTAGGGTTTCTTTTCTCTATTGTAGGCGGTCTCGACTCTTTTGCTATCCCCAGTTCTTTTTTACGACGAGCTTTCTCGCGTCTCCTTTTTTCTCGAGCTTTTTGCCTCTCGGCTGCCAAGTCCTTTCGAACCGAACTCATGAGTTCTTTGTAATCGGGAAGAACTACCTCGGCTTCAAAATCCTTGCAGTACTCCCACAGAAACTTCTTTCCATGCTCAATCACGCAAACATCGCCCAGTTTTTTGTATCTCTCGCACTGAAGGCAATTGGTGCTCGAGCTCTCCTCGGTGATTTCAGATTCCATTTTAATTCTCTCGGTTCATCAAAAATTCTAAACTAATTTCCAAGCAGCTCCGCAAGCGGAATCAAACAACCTACATCGACACGTTTTGCATCGACCCCGGAGACTACAGACTTATTGAGTATTGTGCTCAATGCGTTCCAAAAATTTTCTTACTTTATCGGAGCTATGACAAAGATAGCAACATCCCAGATGAAGTGACTCGCAATACTCGACGACAAATCTTTCGTGTAAAAGTAAGTAAGCCCCCATACTGAGTCGGCAACGAACGTTGTAATTACCCAGAGGAGATTCAAAGAGATCAAGTGAATGGCAGAATCGATAAAGGCTGCTAGAAAGACACCGAGTATAGCTTTGTTTTTCAGACTCAAAGCAAGTCTCTTCTGCAAAGTGCCCCTGAAATACAGCTCAAATCCTACGGCATCAAGAGCTAAAATCACGATCTGAAGTTCAATTGGATGCGACGATATCAGCGAATAGATTGTGCTTTCGCTTGTTTGCTGAATACCAAAGGGCTTCAGTTTTTCGATCAAAACGTTTCCACCGTAGAATACTCCATACAGAAGAAAGGCTGAAAGTACACCGATCGCTAGCGTCCAAACTCGGGGATTGAATAAATTCCGAAGCGCAGTTAACCAAATTGCGACGCCCATCATGCAAAAAGTTGCCAGAAACACACCATAAACGAAATACGGGCTGCCATGGGGAACGAACAATAGCTGCATTCCGACAAATACTATGAGGCCTCCAACAGCGTACTTGACGACCGAATCGTTTTTGGTTGATCGCAAGTAACTGGTTTTCCTCAATTAGCTTGCTACTGAGACGTTTTTTGACCGTCAGGCAGACTTGCCGAAAGCATCGAATCGAATAGGTAGAGAAATTTGTCGAACTGGTCTTCGCGAATCCTTGCCCCAGCCGCCCTTGGATGCCCTCCCCCGGAGTTTCCGAGATCCGTTGCGATCTTACCTATCATCTTGCCAAGATCTTTGTGAAAATCTTCTCTTCCGCGAACCGATACTTCGAGATATCCCGGTTCTTCTGCTCTAAAAGCAACTCCTACCGGAACGTCAAAAGCGCCGATCAAGAAATTGGCAATGTTGCCTGTTGAAGATTCTGAAGTTCTAAAATAGGCATAATTTTTCATTCTTTTGCCGCGAGACTTGACTTTTTCGATCAGTTCAGCTGACTGGGAGGCAAACTCCTTTGCGTATGCCGCGGCACCAGAAATCTCATGAGGAAGCTTTTGCTTGTCGGAAAGGTCTTCGACAAATCCTATCAGCTGAGGGATTCCTGCCACACCCTCCCTTCCGACAATGGCGATCGCAAAGGAAAGAACAGTTGCTTCATACAAAAGAAACTGGCGGTCGAATGTCGAAGTCAACTTCCGCGCGAAGGGCCGATCGTCGAGATAATCGGTAATTGCTCCGCAGCAAGCCAGCAGCTTCGAATTTGCACTGTTTTGGAGGTCCGCTTCGAATTTCTTGTAAACTAGAACTGCAGCGCTTTCATCCGTGCTGTGGTAAAGATCCACTCCCAACGCGGCCAGGCGATCGTAGAATTCTTGCTTCATAGGGTGGTGATCAATGTAGTGCACTTTTCCCGATCTGGACAATCTCTTGATTTCGGATTCAAACGAATCGAACATCCTGCTGTTCAAACCAAGATCGCAAATGTAGAGATCCTCTGCTGGGTCAACTTGAGATATTGTCGTGATTACTTCGGCGTAGTCCGCAAGGTATACACGTCCATGCGTCCGGATCCGCAGAATCGCGGCAGCGCTTATCCCGTCGGCGTCCTTTCTATGCGAAAGGATAGCTGCTTTCTCCATTTTGGCTTCGACCGATGCTGTGATTTTGTTCTAGTTTGGCGAGACGTCAATGTCTTCGAACACAGCTGGATCTTCTACTTCTATCAATCTGAGATCTCTGGTGTGTGAACGTATAATCTCTCGAGCTCCGACATCTCCCTTTAGAGCGAGCAATTGCTGAAACAAGTCGGACGTGATCAGTACAGGATTTCTTGGTTCGCCTTTCTGGGAGAGTGCAAATATCTTGGGTGCATTGCTTTTACGATCAGTTAACGAGGAGTAGTAACTGTCGATCAGTTGATTTAGAATCTCGCTGGTTACCTTCGGCTGGTCGGCGACCATGAATATGGCCGCACTAGAATCAGATGGGATATTCGAGATGGATGCTCTGACCGAACTTGCTATGCCCGTTTCGTACTCCCTGTTAAGAATAATTTGAGCTCTTCCGGGTCTTAGCCTCGCGACAATCTCAGAAGCATCGTGTCCCAGGATTAGCAGGACGTAAGAAGATCTAGAGCCGACGGCGGCGTTAACCGCTGTTTGGACAAGAGTTTGTCCTGCACTCCCAAGTTCAGCGAGTTGCTTCGTTGAACCAAACCTCTTCGCCATACCTGCGGCCAAAACCACGCAAGCGATTTTTGTCTCTGAAATCATTTGGAGTGACCTAGACCGATTTAGAGAACGTTAAAGAATGAAAGAGAACGGGTAAGACTTGTAAAAGCTCAACCGCCGGTTCTGTACATTGGACGAACGTGCTGTAGATCGTACGAATTATTGATTAACGACTCTACTCCTGCTGACTTGAGTTTCACCTTGCTACGCAGAAACTCGTGAATTTCAGGATCTGTCGCACCACCCCTTAGGAGTCCAGATAAATCGTACTCGTGAGTGTCAAATAGGCAAGGAACTAGTTTTCCATCCGCTGTCAACCGCAGCCTGTCACAGTCCGAGCAGAATGGCCGAGTTATAGAAGTAATAATACCGATTTCCCCGGTAGAGTCTTCGAACTTGTAATTCGTTGCCGTACTCCCGGGTTCGCGTTCAAGGGGAACCAATCGATATTTTGAGCTAATCCTGGACAATATTTCTGCGCCTGGAACGACTTTCTCCATCCCCCAGTGCCTCTGCCCGTCAAAGGGCATGAACTCTATGAACCTGACGTTGAATCCCCCTTCCGCTGCGAGCGATGCGAAGTCAACGATTTCATCGTCATTGTAACCACGGACGATTACAGAGTTAATTTTGACGGATTGAAAACCCGCATCCTTGGCTGCCCGAATTCCTTCTATTACTCTGGAATGAGCGTTTCGCTGGGTTACGAATGCAAACCGATCCGCTCGAAGGCTGTGAAGGCTGACTGTAACTGAGTCCAGCCCGGCATTGTAAAGCGCGTCTGCTTTTTCCTTCAGGAAATAACCATTGGTCGTTAGTCCAAGTCTTTTCACCCGAGAATTTGATCTTAGCTTCGATACGAGTTGCTCGACTCCCTTTCTTACCAACGGCTCGCCGCCGGTGATTCTGACCCTGTCAACGCCAAAGCGTGAAAGCATGTCAACTATTCGGCCAATCTCTTCGAATGTCAGAACCTTTTCATTGGGAAGCCATTCCGGCGTTTCCGGCATACAAAAATTACATCGAAAATTGCACTTGTCGATAACAGACAGCCTCAGTTTTCTCGCGACCCGGCCAAACGAATCAACGAGTTTGCCGTACTCTTCCATGGTCTCCAAGGGGATTCGCCTGTTACCGAACTGGAAGATCGTCTTTTGCGATAATAAGCTTTGACGGAGGATTATTCATAAAGCCTGAGACTTCAATTGTTTCTAATCAAGGAAAATACAGTTTCTGGCTTTGCGGGTAATTCTTTGAACTTTGAAGTGAGACCGTCCAGTGCATCGTCAATTGCATTCGCAATTGCCGCCGCTGTGGGAATAGCTGCGCCTTCGCCTAACCCCTTGAATCCGCCAAGCGTCAGCGACGGCGTCTCTATAGAGTCCACAGTAACTTCTGGCATTACGTCCGCTGTCGGAAGAAGATAGTCCACGAACGTAGAGGCCGCTAATTGTCCGTCTGCAGTATACGGAAGCTCTTCGAAAATAGCCCCGCCAATTCCGTGAGCAAGAGCTCCATGCACCTGTCCGTGGGCGGTCATAGGATTTATCAGAATCCCGCTATCGTCCACAATAAAGTATTTTTTTAGGGCGACCACCCCCGTCTCACGATCAACCTCTGCTACGACAAGGTGCGTAGCGTAGCTGCATGTCGTGGGAGCGTCCGGCTCGTAGAAGGATATTACGTCTAGTCCCGGTTCCATGCCTTCAGGAAGTCTAGATGAAAATCTGATTGCAATGTCGGCTACCTCCCTAAACGTAATCGATGACATGTTCGATTTACCGTTATCAGAAGTTACTTTGATAGTTCCGTCGGAAATCTGTAGGTCTTCGGGGGGTTGCTTCAATACGTGAGAAGCGATCTGCAGAACTTTGTCTTTCATTTTTCTCGACGCCTTTATGCATGCGCCACCCGTCGTGACAGTGCCCCGGCTTGCCCAAGCCCCGAATCCATAAGGAGCGTTCTGCGTATCTCCTTCGTGAACGGTAACGTCATCGAGCTTCACTCCCAAAGCGTCCGAGATGACCTGAGCAAAAACGGTCTCGTGTGCTTGCCCCTGACCTGCCATTCCAAGTTGAGCAGTAACCTTGCCTGATGGATCAGCGGTCAGTCGGCAGGATTCCCATCCACTAACAGCCCAGCCGAGTGGTCCCTGCAGACGAGAGGACGCGGGGGCTGTGTATTCGACGTACGTCGCAAGCCCAAGTCCAATACACTTGTTTTTCCTCTTGGAATCGGATTGTTCCTTTCTCAATTCCTGATAGTGTGCAAGCTTCAATGTCCGTGCTAGTACTTCCTTGTAATTCCCTGTATCATAAATCACGCCAATAGGGGTTGTCCACGGCAAATCAGTGCTATCGAGCATATTTTTGCTACGAATCTCTGCAGGATCAATACCAAGTTTTTTCGCAGCGATATCCATCATCCTCTCCATGACGTAAGCTGCAACCGGTCTTCCGAAACCACGGTGAGGACCGCACGGTGCCTTGTTCGTTACAACGCAACTGAGATCAAAATCATAGTACCTGAGCTTGTATGGGCCCGGTATCGATGCCGCAGTAAGCATCGCGGGTTGCACCTCCGTCCAAAAAGTTCCCGAGCAACCAAAATCCGCAATGATTCTGTCTTTCACTGCAATCAGTGTGCCGTCGTTCTTGAAAGCACACTCGATGTAGTGGACCTGCTGTCTTTCGTGGCCAGCTATGAGCAAGTGCTCGCGTCTGTCTTCGACCCATTTTACCGGCCTCCCGAGTTTCATGGAAAGAATTACTGCTGAAACTTCATCCTGGAATACTGCAGATTTTATCCCAAAGCCTCCTCCGACTCGTGGTGCTATAACTCTGATCTTGTTTTCGGGGAAGTCAATTGTTTGGGAAAGAAAAGTTCTCAGTACGTGCGGGAACTGCGTTGAAGCATACACGAGCAGGGTCTTCTCGTTCTTGTCGTAGTACGAAAGAATAGCACGCGTTTCAATCGGAGTGGGCGAGTAACGGTTGCTGACCAACCGCTCCTTTAACACAAAATCTGCTCTTGCAAAAGCTTCCATTGTGCCAGGGGTGATGTGCACGTCGTGGAACAGAATGTTATCTCCCCATTCCTCGTAGAGAAGTGACGGAGGTTTCCGAAGCGAAACCTCTGCGTCTACAACAGGCGGTAACGGCTCATACTCAACCGAGATCAGTTCTACTGCATCTTCGGCAATTGCCCTCGAAACAGCTGCAACAGCTACAATGGGTTCCCCAACAAAACGAGTTTTTTCGACCGCTAGCGAGAGCCTTTCGGGTGTGCGCATCCCGGGTTTCTGCATCCAGTAAACAAGTTGTCTAGCTGTCTCGGTTCCTGTTAGGACGTAAAGTACGCCCGGCAACGCCATAGCTTTGCTGGGGTCAATTTTCGCAATTCTAGCGTGAGCGTACGGGCTGCGCAGGAAGGATGCGTAGACCATATCAGGCAGTTTGATGTCATCGACGTATGACCCGGCTCCCCGTACCAATTCTGAATCCTTTCGAGGCTTCACGCTTTTGCCGACGTTTCGCCTCTCGGTTTCAAGAGTAGAAACCGATTGTAGAACTGCTTCCGACATTTTAACCAGATCTCAAAAATGAATGAATTCTCAAAAAATTAGTCCTTGCGCGATTAAGAATCTTATGCCTCTGAATAGCAGTAGCATGATTTCAATATCATTTCTCACTTCGAGAGTTCCGAAACTTTGGCGGAAGCTTCAGATGAAGTTAAGACTTGAACTACTTCGAAATCCACCAAATCCTTCCATTCGCTGATCCACGGTTCGAACGAGGTAGGGTCATCCGTTTCCATGATCTGGAAGCAGCGATCGAAATTTGTTTCGACCCAGCTGCTGACATAGCTTATACCGGCCGGTAGCATTCGTCCCTTTTCGTGAAACCTGTTATAAACCGCTACAGCATTACGATTCTTGTACCTTTCAATCACCATGAAGAGCATGTGGGAAAGTTAGATCGATCGGGGATTAGGTTAGGCTTTTCGGTCTTGGTTAGCAAAGAATCAGGCCGGGAGCCCGTTAGACTCCGCGATCTGGTTGGAATACGTGCAAGTTGTAACCCTCTTTCTGTTTTAGGCGGGATTCAGCTATGCGGCCTACCTGGGACTCTTGCGGCAGATTCATCGTTTCCCTGTTTGGCCTTGGTCCTCATGGGTCAACCGTTTCATTCCGCATCCAGGAACCTCTGCATTTCTGCATCATAGTTTTGGCTGGTTTGGATATCGTTTCTGTTTTGTAGCCAACCATCTCTGATTGCGCCTCACGACGCCATGACTTGCCGCGCGGACAGAGGAGTTTCCTCAGAAGCACTCCGAGACCCGCTCGCTTGCTCGTACGAATGGAACATTCGAGAAATCAGAAATAAGTCTTGCTTGATTACGCTGTGATCTATCGAGTTTGAGAAGGTGGAAAGTATTGGTTCTCCACATTTTCGATTTCGGCGATGTCTTTGGCATTTGAATAGTCCTCAAGGAGATCCTTGTTCAGCGTGAGGAAAGTATCTCCCCACTTATATAGCGAAAGTAGCTTTTTCGCGTGTTCTTTGAAACCTATTATGTAAAGAGCACCAGCAACGGCTTCTAAGGAGCTGAGGCTAGATTGTTTTGAGTAATTTGTGGGGTTTCCTGCTAGCAAAATTGGGAGTTTCCTCTGTTCGCCTTTGAATCTTTGTTGGAACACCCCATAGGCTAAGTTCCACGAGCAATCAATTACAACCAATCCATGGTCGTAAGCCATTTCCCTATCAGAAGGTATCAACAGAGTAACCGCGGTAGGATTTAGGACGATCGCTTCTCTTGGTATTCCGGATCTTCCGGTCGATCTTGCGTAGCCAAATTTTCGCATTTTAGCCGAAGTACATTTTGCCGGATCGTCTTGCCTCAGCTCTAGAGTAAAGATTCTGGGCAATCGTTCTTCGGTTGTACTTTTTTCCAATCAGCTTGCCTTGCTTGATTCTAATGTACTGAGATATGGGTCTAGCTGTTCGAAAGTCTGAAACAAGTTAATTCGTGCTGATGCCCCTAATAGTAAGTATGGGGTTTGGCCAAAAATAGACCGCAAATCGATTGACCTAGTCATAGGCCGTCAGTACTGCGGATCTCAAGTCCAATGAATCATACCTCACGACGGACTCGATTGTAAAATATTTCCAAGAAAATTCTTATGTGCAAGAAATCTGTTTCGATTTAGGTATGACTAGTCCGAAGAAGTTCTGCGATAATTGCAGAGCCGGAAATCATCCTGAATGTGAAACACCAGTCACATTATCATCCTATAGAGATGGTCAAAATCTAAAAACGAACCTTGCCTGTTGCGACGATGCTTTGAGATGGACTGAGAGCTCTCCAGTCTGATTCTCATAAATGAGCTTCTGATTATCATAGGTCATCCTTCTGAATATTCTCCAGATCTTGGACCAATAACCTCCTAGCTCCGTCCCCGGTACTACCATGCATGCCTCGACATTGGCATAGGCCTAAAGTATCCGGGAAGGAGAGGTAGATACCTTAGTTGGGATTGCGAGCTCTACTTGAGCTCCTTCCCGAAGCCAAATCTCTTTCGCTGGGACATTCTTGCTCGATTTTTCCATCTCAGGCCTGATCGAAGCGTTTTTTTAAAACTAAAAACCCAGTAAACGCCATGTTTTCAAGCCGAACTTCGAGATTAAAGAAAGCGATTAGCCGAGCAGCCATGATCGGCATAGTCGTAGTCGTGATTATAATTATCGCCGTTGGTGGCTATCTAGCTGTCTTGGCAACTCGCAGCTCAACAACATCTACCACATCATCGTCAACAACCAGTACAAGCTCATCCAGCAGCACATCAGTAACAACAACTGCAACTACATCTTCTTCCAGCACTACAAGCTCCAGCGTACCTGCGTATCCATTGTCAGAGACATGCACTCCTTTGACGACTCCAATTACAGAAAAAACAAGCACATACACTCCTGGATCAGGTGAGCCTACGGGACCCTCGAGCACGAGTCAACTCGTTGATGAATCTCCAGCAATGCCTTACGATTCGCTTGATCCTGCCAAAGGATTCTTTACCACGGATGGCTACTTCGCGAACGTTTTCCAGAGCTTGGTAGAGTATGATCCGTACAACGCCACGCTTCTGGTTCCGGCCTTGGCGACAGGTTGCAGTGTTGGGGGTGGTCCGCTTTACACTGGCTCTCCAAATGACTTTACACAGTGGAACTTTACCATGAGGGCGAACACTTGGTTCTCGAACAAAGATCCAATCAATGCGTATGTAGCGTGGTTCAGTTTCGTTCGAGAAATCGTTTCCAACAATCCAGACGGAGTAGGTTATTCCAACTACGCTGAGATAACTATCAACACTACAAATCCATTAGATGACACACCGCAGGGCAATGTACTTCCGGACGGATTGCAAAACGCGTTGGCAAGCGCAGGTTTGTGCACTGTTTCAACCACGAACGATGGTTCCTGCATCACCGCTCTCAATACAATGCTATCCAGCTTCAACCCGACCAGTCTCACTGCTGCTCAGCTGAAAGTTGTTTCGTATCCCGACCAAGCATACGTAGCAGTGAGCAGTACAGAATTCCAAATCAACTTGATACAGCCGTACGCGTTGACGCTACTCATTCT
>JASHSF010000245.1 GCA_030036955.1 Nitrososphaerales archaeon | reverse complement strand
GTCCTTCCCTTCCTGGTAGTGATGTCATATACCGTAAGATTGAGCGTGGTGATCGAGGTTTTTCTGATCGCGGCACTTTCCTGGCCCTTTTATGCAATAATTGCCAGGACAGTTGCGCTTTCGGTCAAATCCCAACCGTTCATCGAAGCCGACAAAGCAATGGGAATCCCTCCGCACAGAACGTTTCTGAGCCATTTTCTACCTCGGCTGGTACCCGTAACAGTTGCCTACACTGTCCTCGGAATCCCTGCAGGGATTCTGTTGGCCGAGACACTGTCGTTTCTAAACATCGTGCCTCCCAATCTCATTACCTGGGGCGGAATACTTGACCAAGCGTTCACCAGTGAAGCCGCAGTTTTGGCTTCTGGTGGTGGGTCGTCTTCCCGGGTTTGATGATAGTCGTTGCTGCAATTCCGTTCGTGTTGATAGGATTTGCACTTGAACGCATCATAGCGCCTAGAGTTGCAGCCAAATAGAAGATGATAATTAGCGTAAAGGACCTGCGCGTTTACTTTTCATCCTCGCGTGGGGCAGTGAAGGCACTTGACGGAGTGGACGTTGATGTAAACGAAGGAGAGATAGTCGGGCTAGCGGGCGAAAGCGGCTGCGGCAAAAGTACTCTGGCACTAGCTATTTCTCGGTTAATACTTCCCCCTGGGAAAATAGTCGGCGGACAGGTGGTTTACGAAGGGAATGACATCCTTCGACTTAGTCCAAATGATTTTCGAAAGCAGTATCGCTGGAAAAAGATGGCGATGATCTTCCAGGGTTCGATGAATGGATTCACTCCGGTTTTCACGATAGGCTACCAGATCAGGGAAGTCCTCGAGATTCACGGCTATGAAGGAGACTACCACGATCGCATGGTGGATCTTTTAAAAATGGTAGAACTAGATCCTCAAATTGCCGATAGGTATCCGCATGAATTGTCGGGCGGACAGAAACAGCGCGCGTTCATTGCTCTAGCTCTTGCGTTAGATCCACCTTTCCTAATTGCAGACGAGCCAACTACTGCGCTCGACGTTGTCACGCAGGTTAATATCATGAACCTGCTAAAAAAACTCCGCAGGGAGAAAGGGATTGCGATACTGCTCATTACTCATGATTTGGCAGTCCTCTCTGAAATAGTCGATCGAATTTACATTCTTTATGCCGGAAAAGTCGCAGAGTTTGGGACCGCAAAAGAGATTTTCGAATCACCCAAACATCCGTACACAAAGGGTCTGATTGCTTCAATACCTACGCTGACCAGCACAAGGATCTCTGGCATCGAGGGGTTTATGCCGGATCTCGCAAATATGCCTCCGGGCTGCAAGTTTTACCCCCGTTGCCCCTTTGTTATGGAAGTTTGCAAGAAGAATGAACCTGAGTTAAGAACTGTAGGAGAGAATCAGTATGCAGCGTGTTGGCTCTATTAAAGACCCTGTTATGACGTTTGACAACGTCTCAGTTTTCTTCACAAAGAAAAAGTTCCTGGGACCGAAATCCGTGATCAAAGCCGTAGATTCAATAAATCTCGATGTGGGTCACGGCGAGATTGTGGCGGTCGTTGGTGAAAGCGGATCGGGCAAAACGACGCTAGGTAGAACGGCGATCGGTCTTCAAAGAGCCACGTCGGGCAAAGTAATCTTCACGGACAACAACCTGAACGTTGATGTGTCCACAGCAAGAGGCAGGCGGTGGAAGGAACTTCGAAAGTATCTGCAGATCATATTCCAGGACCCATTCTCTTCGATAGATCCGAACATGCGCGTGTACGATGCCCTAAGAATACCGCTGCAGTCACAGGGCGTCAGGGACAAGAAGGAAATAGAAGATAGGATTTACAAAGTCTTCAGCGAAGTCGGATTACCATCGGATCTTCTTTGGAACTACGTCTTTCAGCTCTCTGGTGGGCAAAGGCAGAGGGTAAGCATTGCGAGAGTTCTGTTGTTTAGCCCTTCGCTTGTTGTCGCGGATGAAGCCGTTTCGATGCTCGACGTATCTCTCAAAGGAGACATTCTGAATATTATCAAAAAGATCCAGAATAACTTTGGAGTTAGTTTTCTTTTCATCACCCACGAAATGGCAGTCGCCAAAGTCATCGCGGACCGCGTTGCCGTAATGTACCTTGGCAATCTCGTCGAGATCGGAACCGCGGATAAAATCGTTTCAAATCCGCTGCACCCGTATACGCAAGCTCTAATCCAAGCTTCTCCCACAATAGATCCATCTCTCAGAGAAACCCTGAGAACAGTGAACGTACGCGGAGAAATTCCACCTTCGAACGCTCATCCACCGGGCTGCAAGTTCCATCCGAGATGTCCTTTTGTTATGGAAACTTGCAAGCACAACATCCCTTCTCTAAAGGAAGTCGAAAACGGGCACTACGTTTCCTGCTGGCTTTACTAGAATCGCTCCGAAATAAAATCAATGACGCCGCGCAGTGCAACAAACGCTCCGGCAATTGCAAGCGCTAAAGATAAGACCAGTTGAAAGATTGCAAAGGGCGAATAAGCCGACGTAAAATCGAGAAAGATTGCGACGGCGATGAGCGCTGCAGCCGCGGCCAGCTTGTTAGCTCCCGCTTGCATGCCATTGTAGCTGGCTCTTCGAATTATTTAGCTTGTTCTCTATTACCTTTGATAGTTAATACATCGACAGAATAGCCAAAAAAGAGCATTGATAATGCTTCATTGGAGCCTGAAATTACAAGTTTCTCCTTAGCCAATTTTATGGCCTAATTTGTCCTAAAATGAGATTTGGGTATAGGCAAGCCTTAATAATTTAACACGAACATGTACAGAAAAATCTGGCTTGCCTCGCGAAAGTTTCGAATTCGTCGTCTCAAGCGACACAAGACTCAGGATAATTTCTTTTCTCTCGGAAGATGCGACTACCCCCACTCAACTGGCTCACAGCATCCAAAAGCATCTGTCTCACATCAGTCGAGCGCTTCGAGAGCTCGAAGACAGACAACTCGTCGCATGCAATACCCCCTCAAACTCAAAACCGAGAGTATACAGTTTGACGCCGGAAGGAAAGTACGTCGTAGACGAGCTCAATAGACTGCGCATGCGCATCATCTAGTTGGAATCCTCACCCAAGATTCGCAGTCTTTGCGAAGGGAGCTAGCGAACAATAAATGCATGTAGTTTGCTAGCACTGGCGCACTCGGGCGAACCAAATGTTTGATCCAGAATCGCTCAGTGCAGCTCTTACCTGGCAGGAATTCGAAGGCCTCGCAGAGAACGCGTTTCAGTCGCTAGGTTATTCTACGTCCAAGAATTTTAGAGTAAAGTCCCCCAGAACTGAAATAGATCTTCTTGCCTGGCAGCGCGATGTTGTTTTTGGCGTGGACTGCAAGCATTGGAAAAGAACGGTCGGGTACTCAACGATGAATAAAATCGGAGAGAAGCAAATAGCAAGATGCAAGACTTACTTACAAAACTCTAGCTGCTCAAAAATCGTGCCAGTAATTCTTACTTGGCACGACGAGAATCTCCATATTCTCAACAGCGGTGTACCAATAGTTCCGATAAACAAAATCTCCGATTTCGTCCTGAACTGGGAATCCTCGCCCCTGAAGATTTGCTCAGTTGAAAAACGAAAGAAAAGACCACGAAAGGCACGAAGCTTGAAAAAAGTCTAGTCGAGTCCCGAGGTAATAGATCGAACCAACCTAGAGAGAGCGGCAAGTCTTTTTAGCAGTTTTAGGAATTTTGACGTCGACGACAATGAAGACTCAGAGTTAATCTGAAGATATCCTAAGACATGTGGAGAAGGCATTTGACCGAGTCGTCACTTTCATTTTGCGCGTAATCACAAGCCGGAAGTACAAAAAACGGCTTGTCACTTCATTACTTTATATATTCCTTAAAAAGGAACTTAATATATCATAATCTTGCCCCAAACTAAGGCGCTCATAAGCATCGAAAATGTTGTTGCATCTGCGAGCATTAATCAAACCGTTGATCTTAACCAAATAACTCGATCTTTTTCTGATGTGGAATACCATCCGGACCAATTTCCGGGTCTTGTCTTTCGATTAAAAATCCCAAAGACTGCTACCCTCATCTTTTCATCTGGAAAGATGGTTTGTACTGGAGCTAAATCTGAAGAACAAGCTGTAAAAGCGGTAAAGACCGTTGTTCAAAAGCTCCGCAAAGGCGACATTGACATTCGAAACGATCCTGTCATTGACATCCAAAACATTGTCGCGTCTGCTTCTCTTGGAGGAAAAGTGCACCTTGAGGAAGCTGCACGCCAGCTGCCAAAATCGATGTACGAACCTGAACAGTTTCCGGGTCTCATTCACAGAATGGCCGATCCCAAAACCGTGATACTTCTCTTTGCATCAGGCAAGCTCGTTTGCACTGGAGCGAAAAAAGAAACCGAGGTTTATCGCGCTGTAAACAATCTCCACGTTACGCTTGAAGAGAAGGGATTGATGATCTATGCATAGCAGACACTTTCTGAAGCCAGCTTGAGCTCCATAAATAGTTAGACGCGCATTTGATATCTATTGGTAGTACAGGCTTAGACAGGAATCGAGGGAATACGTCCGGCAATTCTCTTCAAGAGTCTGTTCGTAAATTCCATTGTACCTGAGGTACCTCCAAGGTCAACCGTTCTATCCGCAGAGTCGTGACTGCCCAATTGTCCGTCAATCGCCATTTTAATCGCGTTCGCAGTCTCCTTTAACTTCGGATCTTTGCTCTTTGCGTAAAGCCAATCCAGCAACATTGCAAGAGACAGTATCTCTGCACTCGGGTTTGCTATTCCCTTGTTTGCGATATCAGGGGCACTTCCGTGAACGCTCTGTGCCATTGCAAAATCATCGCCAGCATTCAGAGACGGTGCTAGGCCCAAGCCTCCAACTAGAGCTGCCGCCTCGTCAGAAAGAATATCCCCGAAGAGATTGGTCGTGAGTATCACATCGTAGCGCTCTGGCTGCTGTATTAGCTTCAGAGCCATCGTATCAACGAGAGACTCTTCGAGGCAAATTTCGGGATGGTTCCTTGATTCCAATCTTGCTACGTCTGTGAACAGTCCGTCTCCCTCGATAAGTACATTGGATTTATGAACAACCGTAACACGCTTCTTCAGTCTCTGCTCTGCAAGGTCAAAAGCGGTTTTTGCAATTCTCGTGGATGCGCGTCTGGTTATCACTCGCAAGGAAACGACTGTGTCCCGATCGGGCCAGAACTCTCCGTAACCTTTGAAGAGGTTTCTATCGGGATAGAAGTCCTCGGTATTTTCTCGAACGATAACGAAATCAATCGGCGGATTGCTATACAGAGGGCTTGCAATTCCACGAAAAGATTTGAACGGGCGAATATTTGCAAAAAGATCAAAAGTCTTCCTGATTTTTCCCGATGACATCGGGTAGTCCGGATCGCTTTTTGGATAGGAACCAACTTGCAATGGACCCAGAAGAAAACCATCGCACTGTCTCAGAATGTCGACCGTCAATGGGGGAAAGGTTCTCCCGAAATTCTTGAGAGCTTCCTTCCCAATTGGAAGCTCAAAGAGCTCAGCTGAAAGTCCAATTTTTGAAGCGGCTGATTCCAGCACGCGTTTAGCCGACGGAACTACTTCAGAGCCGATTCCGTCCCCGTTAAGAAAAGCAATCTTGTAGGTTCTCGTCATGCTAGCAAGAGATCGCCTTTTTTCTCGACGTAAGGAATCAGTCCTCCTTCTTGGAGAATTGCCTCCATCGTCTTCGACATTCTCGGAAATTCAATTCTGACATTGGTTGTTTGGTTGAGGATGTATCCCTCCGAAAGTTCAAGTTCCAAAGTATCGCCATCAGAGATCTTAAACGTGTCACAAATGATTGCGGGGAGACCGATGTTTATCGCGTTCCTGTAGAATATTCGAGCAAATGATTTTGCTAAAACCGCTCTTATTCCACATAGCTTGATTACCACAGGAGCATGCTCGCGGCTCGAACCCATTCCAAAGTTTCTGCCTGCTACCACAAAATCACCCTCGCGCGCCCCCTTTACGAAATCCGCCCTCGTATCAATGAGCGTATACTTCGCAAGTTCGGAAAGATTCGATCTGAGTCCAATGTAACGGCCAGGGGTTATCTCGTCAGTGCTGATATTGTCGCCAAGCTTCCAAGCTCTTCCAGGCATACTATTCATCAGTCCACTGACGGTTACAAGAATTCTCTAGGATCGGACACGTAACCATTTATGGCAGTTGCGGCCGCCGTCGCAGGGGAGCCTAGGTATGTTTGGGCTTTAGGATTTCCTGTTCTTCCGGGAAAATTTCTATTTGAGCTAGAAAAGATTACGTCACCGTCCGCCGGAATTCCTCCAAGGGCCCCAAAGCACACTCCGCAACCTGGCGGGGTGACGATCGCCCCCGACGAAAGAAGCAATTCTACAATCCCCTCCTCGATGCATTTTAGATAGACCTTCCTGGATGAAGGGGTCACGATTAGCTTTAGACCTTTTGCTTTTTGTCTTCCATTTAGTATTCTTGCGACAACTCGCATGTCCTCAATTCTCGTATTTGTGCAACTGCCTATGAAGACCTCATTTACTTTGACATCTTTGATCTCGCTTACGGGTCTAACGTTATCGGGTGAACTCGGCAGCGCAACCTCGGGCTCGAGTTCAGTAGCATCCAGTGATATCTCTGTTTCGTAACCTGCGGATTCGTCCGGAAAAAGCTCTCTCCATCCTTCACCCCTGCGATTTTCCTCAAGGTACTTCCTCGTTCGAGAATCAGATTGAACAAGCCCAGTTTTTGCTCCGCACTCCACCGCCATGTTTGTTAGCGTCAAGCGCCCGTAAACGTCCATGTCGTCTATTGCGGATCCGCAGAATTCGAGCGATTTGTATAGCGCGCCATCTGTTCCCAGAATTGACAGAACCTTCAGAATCAGATCCTTTGCAAAAACACCCCGCCCTAGCTCGCCTCCAACGTCGATCTTTATACTCTCAGGTACGCGAAGCCATGTCTTTCTGAGTTTCATGGCTACCGAAATATCCGTGGCACCCATTCCCGTTGCGAAGGAGCAGAGTCCCCCGGCCGTGCACGTATGCGAATCTGTTCCTACTATGAGATTACCAGGAGATGCGTAATCCTCCGCCATAACCTGATGGCATATTCCATTCCCAGCATCTGAAAGAACGAGCCCGTTGTTTATTGCATAGTTGCGCACGATATTTTGATCATTCGCCAATTCCTTCGTCGGAGCTGGAACAGCATGGTCTATGAAGAAAATCGTCCTTCTCTTCTCTTCATTAGAAATAGTTGATCCGGACGGAAATTTGTCGAGATTGCTGATTAAAAGTGGGCCAGAAGCATCATGCGAGAAAACGTAGTCAACTTTGACGATCACTATTTCTCCTGAGGAAGCTGAGCCGTTGCCGGTGTGCTCTCCAATGATTTTTTCAGCTAGCGTCTTGGCAGTTCTCAATTTGCCATCAATTCCATTTGTATCTCAGGCTGCCTGTTGAATCGGTGCATTGGGGTGCTGGTTCGCATCCGTCTCTTCCCGATTAGACTCGCCTGCTTTCTCTTTGAATTCTTTCTCAATTGGAAGATCGAAGAGATCGCCACGCTGGAGTTTCTTGAGTCCAGCTGCTAGTTTTTGGCTGTTTGCAGTCGTAGCTTCTAGACCAAGCATTCTAAGCAAGAAAGCTGCACCATTCTTCCCTGATAATTCTCCGAATACGAGTCTTCTCTTGTTGCCGACAACTTCCGGAGAAATGAGCTCGTACGCTTCTGGGTCTAGAAGAATTGCCCCGAGATGGGTGCCAGCCTTGTGCGTGTAGGCGTTTTTGCCGACAATGGGTCTGTCCGGGGGAACTGGTCTGTCGGTGTACGAGGCTATTAGCTGAGAGAGCTCACTCAGCATGTCGTATCTATACTTGCGATCCTCATGGTACAATACTTTGAATGCCAAGGCAACTTCCGAAAGCGACGCGATGCCAACTCTTTCTCCAAGGCCGTCAATCGTAACATGAATCTGATCTGCTCCTGCCTCCGCTGCCGCTAGAGAGTTTGCGAGGGCGAGCCCCAAATCGTTATGGCAGTGAACATCGATTGGTTTGTCCACAAAAGATTTGATCGTCCTGACAATGAGTGCCATACCCTGAGGCAACATGGCACCCACCGTATCCGGAATGCCAATTCGATCCGCACCAGCGAGGGCAACTTCACGTGCAAACTCTGCGAGATAAACCGGGTCAGCCCTGGTTGCATCCTCAAGAGTAAAGCGAATTTTTAGGCCCTGAGATTTGGCATATTCAATCGCATGGATAGATCTGTTTAGGGCATCGTCCCGGGA
This sequence comes from Nitrososphaerales archaeon, assembly GCA_030036955.1. Taxonomy (GTDB): domain Archaea; phylum Thermoproteota; class Nitrososphaeria; order Nitrososphaerales; family CADDZS01; genus JASHOD01. The sequence goes on along the minus strand of JASHSF010000245.1, from coordinate 27,171 downwards.
TATCCGAAGCTTCGATCGGAGATGAATGTCCGAAACAGAGTGATACATTGCGACCCACTCTGCACCGCAGTTGATGCTTGTATCGATGTCCTCGGGCAGAGCTCTTCCCTGCGAAATTAACTCCGCCCGAAGCCCTGCTTGAGTCATTTCCTTTAAGGATTCTCTGTGAGATTCGGAAACAACTGGGCTGATCTCGATAGAATCGACACCAAAGCGATCTAACATCCAAGCGATCTGCAATCTCTGTCGCTTCGTGAAATTGACTCCAACACTTTGTTCTCCTTCTCTTAGTGTTGAATCTAAGATCTTGACTTGCGAAATGTTACCGCAATGTTTAGAGCCGTGCGAATCGAGCAGGTTCATGCCTACTTTATTACGAACAACGAATCAAAAATTCGAATATAATACGCTTTTGATTCGAAAAACGAACATAGTTTCGCCATCATTTGCTATTTTCGTCTGAAAAGGATCACTTCCTCAATGATCTCGCCGCAGACGAGCTTCGAACATTCGTGTCTAAACAGGTCCTGCGTTGGCGAAAAGAGTATTTATCTTCGAGGCAAAGACTCGGCGCCATCCTTCACAAAGAATTGAACTCGATTTGCAAAACGTGCAATTATCAAGTTGCCGCGGAGGTCTTTACTCCAAGGTACATCTGCGATAATTCTCTGTGGTTCAGCAGCTCTTCAGCACTGCCTTGAAAAACGTTCTTACCGCCAACCAATAGGTACGCATTGTCTCCTATTTCAAGCGCTTTTTTCGCGTTCTGCTCAACGAGCAGAACAGTTTTTCCGAGATCATATGCAAGCGATTCAACATTTTTCAAAACTTCCCCGGCGAGTTTGGGAGAAAGATTAGCAGTTGGCTCGTCGAGCATTATAACCTTGGGATTTCTGAGCAAGGCCATGGTCATTGCCACCATCTGCCGCTCGCCACCACTCAAATTCTGCACCTTGGTCTTTACATAATTCGAGAGCTGTGGGAACATCTTGTATCCTTTCTCGAGAGAATCCTCATACTCTTGCTTGGTGACAGTGTACCCAGCCATTCGAAAATTTTCGCCGACTGTTAGCTGCGTGAAAACGCTCTCGGTCTGCGGGAGATAAGCGATTCCTCTCTTGGCGAGGACATGGGGTGCCAGTCCGCTTATTTTATTGTCGTCAAGTTCAACATTTCCGGAGTAAATAGAGGTCAGCCCGGCTATAGTTTTGAGCAATGTGCTCTTTCCTGACCCATTTGGTCCTACTATAACCGTAACGTGCTTGTCAGACGCCTCCATGCTCACGTTCGAAAGTATCTGAAGTTTCCCGTAGCCAGCTGATACATTGTTCACACGAAGCGGCGAGTTTGGGATTCACCTACCCGCCCAGGTAAGACTCGACGACTCTCTTGTCCGAGACTACTTCCTGCGCAGTTCCAGCGACAAGGAATTTTCCAAAAGCCATCGCAACGACCTTATCTACATAACCCAGTGCGATGTCCAGTCTGTGTTCTATAACGAAGAACGTAATGCCGTAATTATTTCGTAGCGTGACCAGCTTCGCGAATATGTCGTGAGCAAGAGTTGGATTCACCCCAGAAATGGGTTCATCGAGCAGCACAGTTTGAGCCCCGCTCATCAATGCTCTGCCAATCTCTAGGAGCTTCATCTGCCCGCCGCTCAAAACACTAGCGGACTTGTCCCACATATTGCTCAGACCTACCATATCGAGAACTCGGAAAGCTTCTTCGGAACCTTCTCTTTCGTCATCGATCCAAAGACGTTTGAAAAGGGATCTTCCAAATCCTTCGCCCTTTGCGTCTTTTCTCGCGACCAATAAATTCTCAAGAATGGTGAGCTTCAAAAATAACGCAGGAATCTGAAATGTCCTCGCGATTCCCGCGCGATAGATTTTGTGAGGTGCTAGCGCAGTAATATCTTTCCCGCGATAGATGACCTTGCCGGAATCTGGTTTGTAAAAACCGCTTATGACATTGATGAGTGTCGTTTTTCCTGAACCGTTAGGCCCCATAAGTATAGTAATTGTTTGCTCATCGATTGAAAAAGAAAGATCGCTCAGGGCACGAAGGCTACCGAAAGATTTGTTGATGTGCTGAAGATCGAGCGCAACGCCCATGACAAAACTTCCCTAAAAAAGAAAGGTGGAGGGGATAATTTCCCCTTTTAGAAAGTTGGTTCCTTTATCCACACTACAGTATCTGCACTAGTAGTCCATGTTCCGGCTAGTTCCCACGTGGCAACTCCCGAGACATTGAATACTGCCCAGATGTCGTATGCAGACGGAATTCGGTCATGGTCAGATCCTAACGTCAGTGGACCCGTCACACCGACTGATTCGTTTGCTATTGCTGGAAGCACGCTGCTGATGCACGCGCCCGAAGCCACTCCGCAGTGTAGGATTGATAGCGCCGCCAGCCATGTGTTGTCGTAGGCAACCTGTGAGTATGCGGAGCATCCTGTCCCAGACATCGCGCCAGTTTCGTCGCAGACTTTAGTCGATGCACTTGTGTTGCCGACCGCGTAGAATGTTGCTGGCATCCTGACTTGTTCCATCACTGATGCGAACGTCGAGTTTGTGAACGCCGGATCATCTGACTCTCCATCTGTGCCGTACCAGGGCTGAGTACCATTCAGAAGGGATGGATAGCTTGCCTTTGCTTGAAGTAACATGTCGCCGACTTCTTCGTAACCAATTGCTTGGATAGCAACTTCCGAGGCATTACCACCTGCTGCTGTTACTGCCGTAGACCACTCGCTGCTTAATGTAGCCAATGTTGAAGTGAAGTCAAAAGTAGTCGAGGAGTATGGAACCGCAGCTACAACGTTTCCTCCCAAAGCGGTAAACCTTGCGGCGGTGGAATTCGCAAGCCCGCTTCCATAAGTGGTGTCAATGTAGACTTGAATGAGCTGCCTCACACCATCCTGATACATCATTCTCGCATCGGCGAGACCCTGTGCTGCATCATTTGGTACTTCCCTAAAGACATAGGGGCTGATGCCCGAAAGAGCAACCGAAGTCGAAGACGGAGATATCAAGACTATGCCATCTGAAGCTGCTGTCGAGTAGATGTTTCCCAAAGTACCGCTGTCCAAAGGACCGACTACGACGCCAATTCCTGAAGTCTGGAATGCGCTGAGGTCGCTTAGGGCTGTAGTGGTCGACAATGCATAGTTGGAAACATCGACTTGGAAATTGACCGATCCGGCCCATGTTGTATCATTTGTCTTTAGCCACGCATTGATGTCTGAGGCTGCTTGTATAGTGGCATACTTGATCTGCAATCCAATGGCCGAGAGTTGACTTGTTTCATCTGTCAATACTCCGATAGTCACTGTCTTATTGCCGGTCAGACTTGTCGCATTAGCTGGTTTTGCTATAGCCGGAAAACAAAATTCAGCTGACATTACATTGCATGAGAGCGGATAAGTGACTCCTGTCGAGCTTGATGAAGTTGATGTGCTGCTGCTTGTTGTGCTTGAAGTTGATGTACTTGTAGTTGGGGTAGTGGATGTAGTTGTAGTAGTGGTTGATGGGTGTGAAGTAGCCAAGTACACACCTACTCCTGCTGCTACAACGAGAATAACGATTACTACAACGACGAGTGCTGTAGATATCGCACGATTGATTCGATTCATGGATGTTGGCAATTATAAGAAAGTATTTAACTATTCGCGCACTCCACGAAATGGCCTTCGTTCCCGTTGATTGACCCACTTATATCTCAATCAATCATTTCCGGGTCATTATTCGGTATCATGTGCGTGGGCCTTACTGTAACTTATCTTACCACGAAGGTCCCAAATTTTGCACACGCGGATTTCGTTACGACCGGAATCTATGCCTCTGCATCAGCATACATCCTCTGGGGCTTGAACAGCCCATTTCTTGGGACTCCTGTTGGATTCATATTTGGAGGGATTACTGCTGTTGTAATGTACCTAGTTGTACTCAGACCATTGATCAGGAGAGGGGCCTCTTTGGTTATGCTGATGGTGGCGACTCTGGCCGTCGACGTCATCATCAGCCAAGGAGTTGACCTGCTCTTCGTCGAGAAAATCCAAAGCTTTTACGGTCGAATACTTGGTGACAAAGGCTACAATTTTTACACATTGTATCAACTCCCGGATTTTACAATATACGGAGAACCAGCACTGCTATTCATCGGCCCTGCCGTCCTTGCAGGTGTGGGTTTGTCAATGTACCTTTTGTTGAACAAGACAAAGTTTGGAATTGCCATGCGAGCTGCCATTGAAAATGCTAATCTGGCGAAAACACTGGGAATCAATGTAGAGAGAGTCTACTTAGTATCTTGGTTTATTGCCGGGGGTCTTGCGGGTTTGGCTGGGGGACTTTTCGCTATCGCCTACACCACACAGCAGAACGAAGCAAGTATTCTCATCGTTTCCATATTTGCGGGTAGCGTTTTTGGAGGTCTAGGAAGCATTTATGGCGCAATTATCGGAGGAGCGATAATAGGATTAGGGCAGGTGTACATAACTGGATCACTCGTATTGTTCGTGAGTAAGTATGTTAGTATTTCAGCTGGGTCCCAAATTAACAATTTCCAGGGGGGAATCCCCCTCGCGATTATGATAGTGACATTACTTATTCTCCCGCGTGGACTTACGGGGATGAATTGGGGAGAACTATTCAGGAGGAATAGATCTTAGATGCTCATCCCCATTTTAATATTCGACGGAATTAACATTACCTCGACTCTGATCGATTTCGGTACCTTCACACTCATTTATCTCATAATTGCTCTAACAGTCAACCTAGAATTTGGATACGCAGGTGTTCCGAACTTTGGTAAAGTTCTCTTCGTAGCGGGAGGCGGGCTTATGGCTGGCTCGCTCTCGTTCTATCTCATGGCGTATATTTTGAACATACATTCAACGGTTCTGCTCGCAGATCAATTTTTGTTCCACGGGCAGATGAGTACCGCTCTTGCCAACGATCCGTTGCTCAATTTTGGAATTTTCCTTTTTATGGTCGTGTCGGGGGGTCTGATCGGCGCATTATTCGGTTTTCTCGCATCCTATCCGGCTATCCGGCTGAGGGAAGATTATCTCGGCATGTTGCTTCTCGCTGCGGGCGAATTTTTCCTAATTTTTACACAGTCCTATACTCCTATAACCGACGGAACAGATGGGATAAACATACCAGACGTGCTGTTCTTCACCGGCAATCAGCCCGAGCTCAGGGAAGTCTGGTTGCTTGGAATACTCGCGGTCTTCGCGCTTGGTACTTTTCTTTACTGCGAAAGAGTGGCAAGGTCTCCGCTCGGCAGAACCCTACGTGCGATGAGGGATAACGAAGCAGCCGCTGAAGCACTCGGCAAAAACAATACAACATTAAGGAGAAATGTTCTGATTGTTGGTTCTGCTATCAGTGGAATCGCTGGCGTACTTGTAGTCATTCAAGCCGCCTACATTAGCCCGACGACTTTTACTAGAATATTTTACACCTTTTACCCCTTTGTTATTGTTATCCTGGGAGGTGCAGCAAATAATTACGGCGTCCTATTGGGCGCGATAAGCTTTGAAGGAATATATGACATAATAACCAATGTTCAAGTTTACGTTGGGGCACACAATATTGTACTCCCGATCGATCTTAATGCAGTTACTCCTATCGCAATTGGTGTTCTGGTTATCGTGTTTCTATACTGGAGGCCCAAAGGCTTGCTATCTGAGAGAGCTACCCTTACTCTGAAGAAATATGATCTTGCAAAAATATTGCAGCTAGTAAGAAACAAAGAGGGGGCCGCTAGTCAAAAGCAGTTACAGAATCAAACCGAAAAACCATCGGTAGAAGATTCTGAGGGATCTGATCACGCTCCCAGCAAGGCTGATTGATCACTTTGAACGCCGCCCGAGAGCAGTGCTTGGGAATAATACGATTGCGTTCGAATAAGATGGTCATCAAGAACCCTCGATGAGTAACAAACAAGAACTGCGAAGAGATTTCTATAATTGGTTCTGCCTCTTTCACTATTAGCCACGCTTTTCAAAACAATCTAATCGAGATTAATCTCCGAGAAATATATTGCGCGATTAGATCTTGGATCATTCCGACAAACCAATTGCTGTTATCGGGGCCGGTTCAACCGGCTCGAGCGTGGCCTATCACCTTGCAAAGATGGGAAGAAAGGTGTTGCTTGTCGACATGGGACAACCTGCGTCTGGTACGACATCCCGCTCAACAGCTCTAGTGCGTACGCACTACAGTAACGAAATCGTAGCTCGCATGGCTGTTTATTCTCTAGGGGTTCTAAGAAATTTTGGAAAAATAGGTCAATCGGGATTTGTAAATTCCGGAATGGTCTTTCTCGGAGATCATTCCCTCAAGGATGGGATGGAGCGAATATCATCAAGCCTCTCGAAATTGGGCGTAAAGACTGAATCCCTGGATCCAATAGCCGCGGCAGAAAGATTTCCCGACCTGGACTTCTCAGGAATTGACTTTGTAGACTTCGAACCAGAAAGTGGATATGCCGATTCCGTCGGAGTAGCTACGTCATACGCTAGCAAAGCTAGACAGTTGGGAGCTGAAGAAATTTTTGGTGCTTTGGTGCGCAGATTGGAATTAGATGCCGCGGGCAGGATGCATTCTATTGAGTTTGTGGATGGGAGTTCGATTCATTGCTCTAAAGCGGTGCTGTGTACAAATGTCTGGACAAACTCGCTGCTTGGAAATACAAAACATGACGCGTCCTTACCAATGTGGGCGAGTGCGCACCCTGTAGCTGTTCTCAGGCGACCAAAGGGTTACGAAGGAGTCCGAGTAATAGTCGCAGATCTTGAGAACAAAACGTACTACAAGCCAGAGGGCAAATCACTATTTCTGGTTGGTAGCCTAGATCCTAAGATAGATCAGAAAAAGATTGATCCGGAGAATTGCCCAAGCGACGTGAGCTTCGAGTTTTTGAGCTTCTATGCAGAGTCCGCATCTAGGAGAATTCCTGCCATGAAGGACGGAGTTCTTCACTCCAGCTACATTGGAATGTATGACATGACTCCGGACCAGCACCCTATCGTGGACGAGCTATCTGAAATGGGTCTCGAAAACGTCTATTGCTGCGTCGGTTTGAGCGGGCATGGTTTCAAATTGTGCCCTGCTCTTGGTTTGATGGTCGCAGAGATTGCAGCGGGGAGCACAAATCACACGTTTGATCCTTCTTATTTCGCCCTCTCGAGATTTACCACCGGAAGGCTGCTTCAATCTAAATACGTCAATATAGGAACAATCGCTTAGGATAACATGTCCTCAAAAACTACTCGTTTCCCATCTTGAATGGCAGTACACCAATTGCATAATCGTGATCAGAAAGGGCTTTTCCGCAGTTTCTGCATTTACTCTGATTTGTTCGGAGCACCTCTTTTGCCGTCTTTAGCTCATAGCCATTGTAGAGCGAGGCTCCGCAGCTTCCGCATGTAATTTCAAGTGGCATTTGTTTGTTTCATCTTTCTCCTTTAATTGTACCATTTCTCTATGTCCGATGACGGCATGACATAGCTCAATGGAGTATATTGTATTTCCGCCGGATTGTTTCACTTGAAATTGATGCATTCACACTCGGGATTTCCACAGCCAGGTTACAAACTCGTCATTGCCGAGAAACCCGACGCAGCAGAGAGAATCGCGTCTGCGTTGGGTCCCCTCAGAAAGGTGCAACAAAATGGGGTGCGAATTTTCATTGTAGATGAGGGCCTTGGAGGGCAAGCTTACGTAGTCTGTCCCGCTTCGGGGCATCTTTATGGACTCGGATCTTCCTCTTCGAGGACGATCTATCCTACATTCGATCTCCACTGGCAACCTCTTCAACCGAGTTTCAAAAGAGCAACAGGCGGAGGGAGTTTTCAACGCAATAATTTTGAATCTTCAACTTTTAGACGGATCCGAACCTTTTCAGAGCTTGCAAAAGGTGCAAATTGCTTCATTCACGCATGCGATTACGACCTCGAAGGGGAAACGATCGGCTCGAATATTCTCTTGTTCGCGTGCAATATTTCGACTGGTCTATCCGCTTATAGAGCAAAATTTTCTACGCTCACAGAATCCGATATACGGCATTCGTTTTCTAATCTTGAGCCTCTTAATCCCAATTTAACTTCCGCGGGACGAGCGAGGCACGCAATGGATTTTCTCTGGGGCATTAACTTCTCCAGAGCTTTGAATCAGGCAGGAAAGTCAAATTCGAATCGAAATGGAAATTTGACGGTTGGAAGAGTTCAAACGCCAACTCTTTCCTTCGTAGTAAATAGGGAAATCGAAATTCGCACTCACGTCCCGATCCCTTCTTGGGAGATCGTCGTGAGGTGTGAAAAGGCTGGGACAGTTTTTGAATTGTCTCCAGAAAAAGGCAGCTTTGAGAGGGAAAGAACAGCTTTTGACTTCTACGACAGAATTTCTGGCGATAAATTCGCAACCGTTACGGATGTTAGCAAGAGCATTGTCTCAATCCCTCCGCCGTTTCCATTCAATACTGGAAAATTGCAGTCAGAGGCATACAGAATATCCAAACTTCCCCCAGCAAAGACCCTTGCAATTGCAGAAAGACTTTACCTGCAAGCCTTGATCTCCTACCCCAGAACTGATAGCCAGAAACTTCCTCCGTCGATAAATTACAAAGAAATAATCGACAACTTGTCTAGGTCTGGCGATTATGTTGCCCTAGTTAATCAAATAAAAGGTAGCAAGCGCGCAAACTCTCCTGTACAAGGTCCTCAGGATGATCCTGCACATCCTGCCATCTTTCCAACCGGTTTGCTTCCAAAGCGGGATCTCAGTCCAATAGAATCGAAAATCTACGGGCTGATAGTGGAGCAATTCTTAGCAGCTTTTGCCGACGATGCTCAGGATGAAAGGATATCAGCGAAATTCCTGGTGGGAGGAGTGATTTTCACAACAGAAGGAGCTCGCCTCGTCAAGCTGGGATGGAAGAAAGTCTATCCGCACTGTCCCTCTCAAGAACTACTCCTTCCTCCCATGGAAATCGGAGAGATAATTTCGATAGTCTCCCGGGAACTGCGAAAGAAATTCACAGCGCCTCCCAACAGGTTTAATCAATCGTCGCTGCTCAAGAAAATGGAATCTGCCGGGATCGGAACAAAAGCTACACGGTCGCAGATCATGTTGATTTTGCAGCAGAGAGGATATACACAAACTCTGTCTAATGGAAATCTCGCCCCTGCCGAAGTCGCTTTCTCGCTTGTTAGAAGCTTGGAAGAACACTGCCCTGAAATCGTCTCCGAGAAACTTACGAGAAAATTCGAATCCGAGCTCGAACGTATCGCCGACAATGTACTTTCCGATTCACAAGTGATAGCATCATCGATGGTTGCAATAGTTGGGGGACTCGAAAAAATTCGCTCGGGGAGAATGGACATAGGATTGGAGCTTGGAGAAGCCGCTCCCATTGCGAGCGCCAAAGGAAGCAGGCCCCTACAGAGACTAAAACAATCAAGCTTGGGCGCGTGCCCAGTTTGTTCAGTTGGTTACCTGAGAATAGTGGTTTCGAAAAAAAGTGGAAAGAGATTCATAGGTTGTTCGAGGTATTCAAAGGGATGTCGGGCCAGCGCGCCCGTACCACAAAAGGGAATTCTGAAGCCCTTGGGAAAAGCATGCGAAGAATGCAAATGGCCGATAATTTCAATTTGCTATTCTCAATCGGCTAATTCAAAGCCATGGGTCCTTTGCCCAAACCCAATCTGTTACAAGAGGCTATCATAAAATGGCGAAGCAAAGAGAAACTTGTGGGATATGTTCAAGATTGAGGATTCCAGGTTCCAACTATTGCATTGAGCATGAGACGGCGTTGAAAGAGCTGCGGCGAATGTATCACCGATGGACTGTTGCATTCGATGGAATTAAGTGGGAAAGGTATTTAGACACAATTTCGAAACTTCAAGAAAGCGGACAGTGGATTAAGGAAGTAGCCAAGTTCGAGCTTAAACTAAGTCTCTCGGGATCATAAAGATAGTGCTGAACTTTATCAGACAAAATCAGAAAGAAGAGAAATACAACCACGGTCGGGACGCAAATGGGAATAAAGAAGAACCTTCAGGTTACTGTCGATAAGCTCAACGACAGGTTCAAGCGTTCGGGAATTGGACGCACCATTTCAAATCCCAGCTCTCTGTCTTCGATCCGAAGCCGGGGGATTGAGTGGATATACATCATTATTCTATTGCTGCTTGCAGCAGGCATTATCAATGCCGCCTCAAATGCGAGCACACCCGGAATCAACTCTGAAGTCATAGTGCCTAATCCTTCGGTTCAGAGCACTGTTGAAACATTCATCTCCCTATTCGGCTACATTGTTGGGGCGATCGGAATCTATTCGCTTTTCCTGAGCGGAAGGCAGACTATGAGAGCCAGGTCTGCTGAGATGTTCTTTATCTTTGGAATGCTGTTGATATCCGTCGCCGTAACTCTCGGATATTATATACTCAACTCGAAATAACGTCCACTATTTCGATAGAATAGCGCGTACCCTCCCTTAGGTTGCGACTCGTCTGTTTCTCGTTTAGGTGATCAAGCGTACAGATTATTGATCTTCCTTGATTTTCTTCGGCGGACTTGATAGAGATTATTGCGTCGCTTTTCATTCGGCTGATTCTCCCTCCCGCGATATCCCTTTCCCAAATTGAAGAACCCTCGGCGCCGGGCCGGGGTCTGGTCAAGTTGGCGATAATGAGTAATTTGTTTCCTCTTTCGGCAAATTGTTGCAGAAGAGTGAGGAGCGTAGCTAATTCGTGGTTTGCCTTTGTTGCATCTTTAGAGTCGTTCGATCGTAGCAAATCCTGCAACATGTTCAGCGAATCGACCACTATGACTCCTCTTTCCTTTTCTTGGGGAAGAGACAGAAGCGTGACAAGGGATTGGAGCACGTCTTTTTCTCCAGGTGCGAATAAATGAAGAGATGCCTCGTAACATTTGCCTTCGTATTGCTGAGCAAGCAAACCAGAGTACTGTAGATCGCAATCGAAGTAATAGATTGATTCGCCTGAGGCTAGAAAATGCATCGTCAAAAGCCACAGTGTTAACGTCTTGAGAAACGCATCATCGGCGGAAAGAGTGACTGTGTGAAATTGCCGGAGAGCGTCTGCAAGCTCTTTAATCGCTGACATGCGAATGGTTGCCCATTGGTTATATAGCGGATTCAGATAATTACTTTGACTCAACCAGACATTATGGTCAAAAATTTCGGATATGGATGTGTGTCAGTTAACCCATTCGTCTCAATACTTAAATTCCGAGGGCACTGATTGTAAGACCGCAACATAGGCACACGGTGGGAAACATAGGCGCAAACATACCGAACCCTGAGGTAGGCGTAGCGACCGAAAGCGGCAGATCCTATTACCAAATTACATCCTTACTCCGAAGAAGCCGTGTTCCATATATCGACGTTATTATGGGAGGGAATTTCCCTGCCGGTCAAAACTTGAATTTTCAACGCAACTCCACAAGTGACTATAATTCACTCAAACTGATCATTACGACTAGGAAAGAGAGGCTTCAACTGGCAGCCCAAAAGGTGATGTGCATTGAGGACCTGGGAAATGATAGCGGGTTGTTGCGCGAAAGGATTATTCCTATCCTTTCCCCCAAAAAAGATAATGACCGCCTAACAGTTGGAATCGATCCTGGCAAAAGAATCGGAATGGCAGCTTACATAAATGAACTGGAGATTGAAAGTATTGTAGTTACTTCCGTAGAAGATGCTGTAGAGCGAGTTGGCAAATTGTTAGACAATGCACCAGATATCAGGAAAACTATCAAAATCGGCGCCGGAATCCCAAAGCTAGCCGTTCAAATCGCTTCTGATTTGGAAAAGCTCTACGGAAAAAGAGACATCCGTATCAAGCTTGTTGACGAGCGAGGTACTTCTTCTTTAAACGCCAACAGAGGCCGCTCCGGTACAAGAGATCAGCAAGCTGCTCGACTAATAGCATTCAGAGATGGACACGACTACGTTCCTTAAACGATCAACTTTTAGGCAGCAACGACTTTGCATGCGCCACGTTCTCTTTGTCACCGCGCCTCTCATCGATCGGCGTTTCCAGCACAAGTGGAATCTCCCGAATCTTTTTGTTTGAGAATATGGCCCGAAAACCAGCGTCGCCTATTTTTCCGAAACCAATATGCTCGTGTCTGTCGCTTGCTTGCCCTAAATCAGATTTCGAGTCGTTAACGTGAATCAGATACAATCTATCGAGTCCTACAATTTCATCAAAGTCATCGATCGTCTTTGCGGAAGCCTCAGGGGTTTTGAGATCATATCCAGAGGCGAAGACATGACACGTGTCAAAACACGCTCCCGTTCGATTCTTGTCACCTATCTTATCAAGAACACTTGCGACGTACTCAAACTTTGATCCAACGCTGTTTCTTGTCCCGGCGGAAGTTTCCAAAAGGATCCTAACCTTCAGCCGATCTGTTTTTTCAATGGCCGTTCTGCATGCGGAGATAACTCTCTCGTGCCCCTCCGCAATAGAAGAACCTTGGTGGCTCCCAAAGTGGACCACAATATCCGAAATTCCTAAAATGGAACACCGCCGAATTTCCCGGATCAGGACTTCTACGGATTGGGTGTGGAAGCTCCTGTTGGGGGAGGCAATGTTCGGCATGTATGGCATATGCGCGAATGGCCGAAAATCTGCTGATCGAGCTTTTTCCAGAAAGGCAGAAGCTTGGTTTTTGTCCAATTCTTTCGCTGCCCAGCGCCTCGGACTCGAGGTAAAGATTTGAAACGTTCTATTGCAGGCAACCTCGATTGCACGATCTACGGCAAAATCAATTTGCTTTGCGATTGATACATGAATACCGATTTGGCGCATATCTGTCAAATGAAACTTGATCTTGCAACGAACCGAATCTGAATCAACTTGTCAATCTTTCGATGTTTTGCAAGACTCAGCAATCGTATTCTATCCCGTCAACCTTTAATACGCAAAGGCAAAAACTTGAGCAGTTATCCGAACTTAGCGGGGTGGGGAAGCCAGGTTATCCCGGCGGGCTCATAATCCGACAAATGTTCTTTGGTGATTGTTAACAAATCAACTGAGAGCTTTAATGGAAGAGTGACCCGCAGAGCGGTGGTTCAAAATAAGCATCAGATCAGGTCTGACGCGATGGAAGTCCACCCCCCGCTACTTTACTTTCTTAGGGCATCGATTTATTCCTGAACTCGCGGAGCCAGATAGAAGTGGATTCGCCCTTCGTCCTTTTCGCCGAGCTTGAAAGCCATACGCAGGGGCATTTTGCTTGAATACTCGAAATTTATCATGTCCGAAGCAGACCCCGCAGCTTTCGTAATCTTTAGTAAGTATTCAATACTGTAGGTGGCTTTGCTGTCGTCCTTTACTTCGAGTTCCGGTACTTCCTGACTCGCCCGCTCTAGTTCAACGATTGCCGTTCCGGTATCTCCCTTGCCGGAAAACGTTAGCTTCTCTTTTTTCGCTTCAATAGTGATGTGATTTGAAACGACCGATACGTCGTTCAAGACTCGATCAAATGCAGGCTCTGTTATGGTAAACTTTGAATTGTAGCTCAGTTTCGGGAGAGGAGTACTCGCTTGACTCGATTCTATCAAATGCAGTTCGAATTCTCTCTTGCTCCCAATCTTTAGAGCGAGCATTTCAGAACCCTGTCTTGAAATTTCTATACTGTCGCGTGAGTCAGCTCTTCTGATCAGCTTGGCAAAGTCCTCTACTCGCACAGTAAATTTGTCCGACTTTGTGCAGTCAAATTTTTCAAAGCCCCCTGCGGGCCAAAACAGATCTACTAGAGCAACGTGCGAAGGATCCATTGCTCTGAAAGATATCCCATCTGGGGAAACATCGAAAGTTGCTTCCTCTACGAGAGCTTGTATAGACGCTGTCACGGCTTTCCATTCAGCAGGGGTAAGCGACTTTACGACAAAGCCTGCTGTCGCTGCAGCAGCGGCGGTGTTTGCACTTTCTGTTGTCATTGGTCTGAATTATCTCTGAAAATTGACGCAATTATACGTTTAGGAACTGGCCCAGGCCTCGCTCAAGGTATTCGACGGAATTCCTTAACTGTACTGGCGCCAAGTGTGCGCGCATTTTTCGCACCTGAAAAACTGCGTGGGCGGTTCATCGCCGCTTCTCGTCTGCAGAAACCACCAGAAAGCGGTGTTATGACCGCACTTCGGGCATTCGATTGTTGTAGTCGGCATTGTCTTTATTTTATCTTCTTTATCGCCCAGGATCTTGATTTCCGAAGACTCTTCCGGGATATCGGTGGATGATGCTACGGCAGCTTGAGCCTTTTCGGTAAAACCGCATTTTTCACAAAGCAGAACTGGGTGGGGCTTCTGGCTCTTGAACTTGAGCCTAGTACCGCATTTAGGGCAAAACTTCATTTTTGATTAGATCATCTTATCGGGCGTACTTTTGCTTTTCAATAAAAACTTAGAGACGAGAACGAATCAAAGGCACGATCTGGTCATTGAACGGTGGCGGTTGTAGTCTCCGCCGCCTCTTGAGCACCTTGTCCGGCGGATTCGGGCTGAACTATTTCAGTCTTTGCCATCGGAGGCTCATCCCCAGCTCGTTGACCGACGCTTCGGATCGCAATTGGAAATGCGCCATTTGCGAGATCAAGAAGCTCGCCTATCTTTTTCTGTGCATTCTCAATCGCTTCCGAGAGAATCTTATTACTATCAGCTCCATCTGTGTGAAACTGTATCGTCATTGTTTTGATTAGTGGATGCGGAGGAGCGACGCCCGCAAACTTCACGTGCTTCAGGCCCAGGAGTTCCTTATGAATAATATCACATACGCTATAATCCTCGCCTTCAATTTGAACTTGGACAGATTCTTTGCTTAAAGGAGTAATTTTTAGCTGCAAGACAGAATTAGAGAAAGTACTCGCAGACCCTTATAAGGATAGATTAGACCAATGCGAAAAAATCCAAGAATTCTTCGAAAGATCGTTACAACTCCAATTCCGCTCTAACTGTCAGAGAAACTGCAAGGATCATCCAAAGACAGATATTATCGTAGGTCCTCACGAATTAATTCCCCTAGCTTTGCCTCCCAGCATTTTGCGCAGATCGATAACATAGTACAGTACTTCTTTTTTGGAACCCACGGCTGAAAATTTTTAATAGTCTTTTCCAAATTCACTACAGTGTAAAGTCAGGTGATCGTGTTAAAAATTGAAACGACGAAAGGAAATGTAAGCAAACGATTTTTAGGCGCTCACGTTACTTTACTAAAGTACCGGTCGCATAAGATAAAGTTCCTTCAAAATTCTATCACTGTGCTCTCTTTAAGTGTGATTCACCGCACACAGACGGTGAATTTCAATCCTTGTTCTGACACTTTATCTATCACGATAATGGAGTCATTGGTATTTGCATCTGACACTTTAAGTATCACTTGCTCATTGCTCTAATAATAGATACAGGGTCAATTTTTCGACGGCGGACGGGTGAATGAAGGCGTCTGCCTACAGTTGAGAAGTGTTCAGTTTATTTGGAGAACCATTCGTGACAGCATTGCCTCAATGGCAACACCATGAAATTTACTAAAATATCTGGTAGAGCAAATTAGATCGAACCGCACTTGGATGCATCCTTTTCCCAATAGGTCCACCTGGCAGTCAAAATAGATGATTAATTTTGCGATCGCGAGATGGCTGTAAAATCATCAGCAAGCTCGCGCTCGTCCACAAAGCCGCACTCTGTGCATTTTATTCGATCTCGGGAAAGAGCGATGACGCGGCCGCCGCAGTTACTGCACGCCGTGAACACCACCCCGCAACCCTTGCAGTCCAACGTCAAGTGATAAATCGAATTGGTGGTGCTCAAAATCCCTGCTCGAATCGTATCCCCTGCTCGAACCGGCGAGGATCGTCTGCGCCTATCGTCACGGAGCGACAGCATTCCGGAGAGTTCTTTGCTGCTCGGTAGGTCGTTTATGGCATCAATCCGAACCTGCGCAACAGAAGATGCGGCGCTCTGGACGTTTCCAATAATCGAATCTCCAGCTTCGGGCAGCTTCGAGCTCAGATCTTTTGCAGGAACAACCTCCACTCTTCTGTCAGACATTTCGCGAACCACCTCGCCGACTCTCGTCGCGACAACGGAATCGGAAAGGACGGTCGCCCCACTGCCCGGTTCAAATTCTTCGATTGTGGCCACGCGATCGCCAGGGAGCACAATTTCCGATCTTTTCGTTTGGGCTGGTTGAGAACTCATATTCTAACTAAATCTCATTTGTAAGGATCAGAGCCAATTCTTCCTTACGAAAAAATCGGCTTCTACGGTCTTTCCGGAGAGCAGTCTAATCAATTCTTCTGCCTGGGGAACGCTCAGGACCGGTTTCGAGAAAGTGTATCCATCGACGCTGATACGCGGGCAGCCAGTTTGGATGAATGCTTCGATTCCACTCAATTCTTCGAGACGCGCCGATGTGATTTCGCGCAGTGCGATCAGCTGAACCTTCTTCCCGAGCGATTCTAGCTTTTCCATGATCTTGAGAGACTGGTCGACCATGATCTGCCCTTCCTTGAGCCCGATAATAACTCCAAAATTTTCTGCGTCGCGAGCTTTGTAGATCGAAAGAATTGCCTTCTTCAGTCGCTCGTCTGCGACTGTCTCGAGATCGACGACTTCATTCGAATACGGGTCCAGCATGAATGTTGGCATTCCGGTTGAAAGCCGGAGGCCAATTCCGTGAAACGCGCTCGACCCCATGAGCACCATCGCGTCGACTTTATCCCTCATGTTGAAGGCCGGGTAAAATTCGCATCCGAAAATCTGTCCGTCGTGCAACTGTCCCAAGCCCTTTCCGATCAGGGTATTTATTCCCGCTCCTTCAAAAATTTCCGAAACCTCATTCAGATTTTGAAGATGCTGTGCATAAGTCACAAGACAAACGGTTTTGAAACCGCGCTTCTTGAAATCTTCAATTGCAATTTGTGCGACTTGCTTGAATGATACGTCGTCAAATGCATCTATGGCGTAAGTAATTTTCCCGAACTTTGGAACTGTCACATTATGACCGACGTGAAATGCAATGTCGGCTCCTAGCATTTGGGCGTCCCCATCGACGGTGTCACAGGAACCGTAAGTCGCGTCGGCGAGTATGATCGTGTGCGTTCCAGGGTGACTCTTCTCAAGGCTCTTAGCTGAGATTCTGACCGAAGAAAGCAAACCGTCCGGCGCGTTGAGGACTATCTTTTTTGCCTTATGCTTCTCGACGAGCTCGTGCATCCGATTCTCGTCTATCTTTACGGTCATTTCATATCCCTCAGAAAAGTACGATTGTGAGAGATCTCTTGATCTCCCTTTACGAAATATAGGGTTTTACCAGAGAGTAAAGAATATCCTTAGGGTTAGGATGAAACCATCTCGGGGGCCTGCTCATTTGCTGTGAGCTGCGTGATTTTGATTTCGGTCGGCATCGGCAGTTTCGTCGAGGCGCTTCTCATAGCCTCTTTAGCCCTCGGGAGGTTCTCCTTCTTTACTTGGAGCTCGAGGATGGTGCTGCCCGGCATCACCCTCGCGGCAAGACCAATCGGTTTTCCCCAGGCCTTTCGCATTCCTTCCTGCAGCCTGTCTGCGCCTGCCGTAGCAATCATCTTGTTTTCTCGCAAGATGACGTGGGGATACACCTTGACGCGAAGGAAGTAAGCTGTTTCACCGATCGGGGTGAGCTTTTTGTTTGCAGCGACCCTGGCGGCTTCGAGAGCGTTGTGCCTAACCTGCACCTTCTCGGTGCTCACGAGTTCGAGAGAGTAATCGTAATCTGGACTGGCTGTTCCTGTACTAAAACGTGCGATCTTTGAGTTTGGCGCGCCGGGAGAATACACCTTGCTAGTAAGTGGCATTCCGCTTGTCAAACGATAATTTTTTCCGTGCAAGATATAAATTGCAAATCCTCAGTTGAGTAATTAACGTTGCTGAGAGACCTCTCGAATAAGCTGGCCCTCGAGGATTATGCCTGAAAAGACACGACGGATAAGTACAGAATATTTGAGTAGAACGCCTTATCATTCGCTAATATATGGAGGCTCGTTTAATTTGAGTTCAGTATAGCTGCGTGACTTGATTTTGAGCAAGGGAATTCGCCAGCACAGAAGCCGCCTAAAGATTATCAACGACATCCTTTCCGTTGCCCGCCACGGGGAGCGCAAGACCCACATAATGTACCGCGCCAACCTCAGCTACGATCAGCTTAACGAGTACCTTGCCTTTCTTCTTGACAGCAAGCTCTTGGCGAAAGAGGCCGATCGGGATTACGAGGGAGCGATGGTTTACAAAGTAACACCAAAGGGCAGACAGTTCCTTGAGCGCTACGCACAGCTGCAAGAAATAATAGCGCGGCCCGCGACTGCGCAAAAGACCGGGGCTGATCATATCGATCTAACGATTATGGGCGAGTAGCTCAAGGACTAGATGAAAATCCACTTAGCCGAGCTTAGGCAGTGAATGGATACAATACTTCAAGTATCAGAAGTCTATTGACTTATACGTGAAAAATTAATTCGACGGTTGCACACAGGCGGCTAGCCCCGATTCCTATCACGGTTTCAGGCCTTCAGGATCCGTACTGTGAAGCCGGATTTCGGATTATCTCCGGCCCGGCACCCCAATATCTCTAAATCAATATTCCTGAATATCAACTTCGAGCTCTATTGCTTGGTTCAGAACTCGCGCTAGCTCTTGTTGTTAATTCTACCTATCTGCTAGGCACCGGATGTGCGCTTGTTCTCGCTATCGCAGTAGTAGCTGTTATCCTAGATCGTCAAAACGCAAAAATGTCAGGGACTCCGTTTTACAAATTCATGCAACAAGATTCGAACGAAAGGGGAAAGGAACAGTGGATACGGACGATGACCTTCTCTTGCGTAAAGTGCAACGCTACCTTTCAAAGAAGAGAGGATCTAATGTCTCATTATGATTCCACGCGACACGATAAGTACTAGCCAGAGGAACCTTTTGGCACGCTCAGATTATCGGAGAAACTTTCCTGTAAAAAGTCCCTCCGCTCGAATCTTTTAGCACTGCAAGAAATCCTTGGCTGACAAGCTTTTCGCACGCGTGCTGGACCTCATCCGGATCGAGATCAATTTTGTATATTGTCTCAACCTGCTCTTCTATTTCCAGAGGGCCTTTTTCTTGCAAATCTCCCATCACCGCAGCGATCTTGCCCTCTAGTGTATCTTCAGGGGGAGCAGGGGACGTCATCTGTATCTTCAAACTGCCGTCACGCAATTTTTGAATCCATTCTTTCCAGTCGCTGATCGGTTTCTTCTTTCCGCCGGTCAGTGTTTGCTCGAATTCGCTTTGTCTGTCCCGTCCAGCTTCGCTCCACTCCAGTTTGAGGTTTGGCATTCCAGCTATGCCGTGATGACCAGAAATCGACTTTATCCCGGATATCGGTATAAACAGATTCAAAGGACTCGCAGGGATGGACCCGAGAGAATCGACGTCTGAAAAAACCACAATCCCTCCCTGGGATTCTAGGTCCAAGGCGAGATTTCTCGATCTGTCGGCAATTTTTTCCGATGCGGGTTCTTTCTTGTCAACTTGATTGGTAAAGCTCTCGATGTCCTCGGCGCCGCAAGCAAATATGAGTCTCGTGCTCGTTAGAATGAGCGTTCCCTGGACCGATTTCAAAAGTCCCTTCTTGCAAATAACTGCCTGCTCCTGCGCTATCATGACTTCCGATCCGTTGCTCAAATGTACGTCTCTGAAAGCAGATTGCGCTTTCATGTAGATTTATCAATTTGCGGGCGAGTTCCTAGACAGCCTTCGCTCTTTCTTCGAGTGCCAGAAGATTAACGGGATCTCCAAAGACAAGTACCGTGTCATCCTTCTCTATTCGGAAACCGCTCTGGAATATGTTCTGGATGAGATCGCCGCCCCTTATGACGCCGATTACCGTTGCAAGTTTGGATACTTCGCTCAGTTCCTTTCCGATAAGGGGCGATGTTTTGAAAACAGAAAATTCCGCGATTTCCTTGGTTCCAGCTTTCTCAGAAAATACAACGCCGACGAGGTTCTTTGTAACGGCAGAGAGAGCGAGCATATGACCCACAGTAACAGAAGATGGAATCACAACGTCCGCGCCTGCGTTTTTCGCCGTATCAATGAGAGAGGTGTCGTGCACAACGCTGATAATTCTAATATCCGGCCGGAGTTTTTTGGCGCTCAAAATCACGAGCATGTTGTCCGCGTCGGCATCGTGCGAGACAACCACGATTGAAGCTCTTTCAATTCCAGCCGCTTTGAGCGCTGAAATAGGTTGCGTCTGGTACTCGAGGACAGCAAAGACGTCCTCTTTAATCAGTTGCTGGTAAAGGTTTGGATCCCTTGTGAGAACGACGTAATCAAGATTTAGGCCTTCTAGCTTGTCCACGACGTACCTTCCAAGGTGAGTGTATCCAAAAACGATAACGTGATTCTTGAGTTTCGAAATGAGTTTCTTCTCGGCTTCGCCCTTTGCAAAGGTCCCACCGGCAATTGCCTGAACTGTACTCTGCACGATAGACGCACCTGCTCCTACTGAAACAATGATCATGATAATTAAAAGAACCGCCTCGCCCGGTGCCATCCCTTTGAAATTCCCGTTGTTCGGGACATAGAGCCCTATCGTCGTTATCGTAGAGACCGAACCCAGGAACGCCGGGAGGATCGGGAGCCTGTCGTAATAGACGAAAATTCCTGTACCCCAGACAAACATGAGCCCGAGGACGATCAGCTGAATATAAACTGCCTTAAAGAAGAAGATTGGAGTATAGAAAGCCTCGTAGAGTAAGAAGCCGAATTTTCTGCTCTCCTTTGATCTTTTCTTTTCCGGAGAAAGTGTAAAAACATCATCCGCGCTCAAATGCTGCCACGCCAACCCAGACAAGGTTTTCTGAATTTGTTAAATTATTGCTAGAGATCGCTAGATTCCTCGCGAGAGGCTGGACTTCGGGGCCTATATCCGAGCAAGTGCTTCGTGGCCTTTGCACATAGTATCCGCAATGCTTTTCCGCTCTGAATTCGGACCTTCTAGGTGACTCATCAGAAAGCTCCGAGCTTTCGCAAAAAAGAAAAAGTTTAGATACCACTATGTATCTATATTCTACTTTGTCATGAGGCGAGAAGTATGAACGGAAGTAACCAGCAAATTATCCAAGCCGAACAGACATCTCCGGATGACCCAAGAGGGTCGTCTGAGCAGAGCTCTGGAGGCGATTTTGAGGTTTGCCCGGCATGCGGAAGGTCATTGCGTCACAAGGACTTTTTGGACCATCTTTTTGTCAGCAAGGGATGCATGAGAGCTTACTGGCAGGAAGAAGAGCGTACGCACGCGTACCGAGTGAGACACAGATCGCTCAATAGAAAGAAAGAAAGAGAAGCCATGGAAAAGCAGCGCAGAGTCCTCTTCCCAGAGGGTTCGGTGCTCGCCTAGGCTCTTTATTTTTTGAAAGAAGAATTCCTCGACGCATATCTTCGAAGGATTTTTCCTTCGCAGCGTTAGCGATGATCGAAAAAATTACGCTGTGATCGGATTTCGCAATCTTTCCGAATCCGTCAATTCCTGCTGGAAAAGATCTGTAGCTTCTTTCACCGTTGCCTTGTCGTGGACGATCGATCGAATAGCTTTGATCATAGCAACGGGGTGTTCGTTTTGCCAGATATTTCTCCCCATATCAACTCCCACCGCGCCTTCTCTAAGCGCGCTGAAAGCGAGTTCGAACGCATCGGTTTCCGTTTTCAGTTTCGGACCACCAGCAACCACGAGAGGGACCGGGCAACCATTCACCACTCTTCCGAAATCCTCACAGTAGTACGTCTTTACCACGTGCGCCCCAATTTCCGCCGCTAATCGGCAAGCTAAGCTCAGGTAACGCGAGTCTCTCTTTTCTAATTCTTTGCCGACGGCGGTGATCGCCATAACTGGCATACCCACCCGCTCGCCTTGATCCACGAGCCTTGAAAGGCTCAACAGGGTTTGCTTTTCATGGCTCGAGCCAACGAAAATCGAGAGCGAAATCCCAGACACGTTGAGACGCAACGCGTCATCCATTGAAACTGTAATCTCTTCATCGCTTAGATCTTCCTTCATTATACTCGCTCCTCCGGATACTCGAAGCAAGATCGGAACCTTCCAATTCGGATCAACGCACTGCCTCAGTATGCCCCTCGTAACGCTCAGAGCATCGGCGAAAGGAATCAGTGGTTCGATAGTCTTCCGGGGTTGTTCGAGCTTTTGCGTCGGACCCATAAAATACCCATGGTCGCATGCAAGCATAACGGACGTGCCTGTTGAAGGATCTATCATTCGCGAGAGTCTGTTTTGCAGTCCCCAGCTGGCCAAAATCGAAGCAGTTTCCTTTGGTAAAATTAACAGACCAGAGTTTTATTGCTTTTTCGACGCTCATCTGCGGAAAGCTATTAGCAAATAAAATCGAATCCTGAGTTTACAGGAGGTGTAGCGGCCGTAAGCAAATCTCCAGCTTCAAGCGGAGACAAAGATATCGTAGAGCTTCACTCTCACATCAAAGCAAGGGGATTCATCAGCAACATTGCTTTGAGCCTATCGGACGGCCTCGTCACAAATTTAGCTTTCATAACTGGATTCGCGGGCGGTGCTGCAACCCTAGACATAATCCGCTTTGCTGGGATTACAGTTATGATTGCGGGTGCAGTGTCGATGTTCTTTGGGGGACTACTTGCAGCTAGATCGGAATCCGATCTTTTCAGAGCCGATGCCGCCCGCGAAATGTCGGAAATTGAACAAGAGCCAGAGGAAGAAAGGATGGAGTTAAAGTCATTTTACTTGCAGAAGGGCTTGACGCCCGACGAAGCTGATTTAGTAGTAAACAGAATAACTTCCGATAAGAGAAAATGGCTTGAAGACCTTCTAGCTCACGAGCTGCACATTCACGAAAAGAAGCTGGAGAATCCCTTGAAATCAGCTCTTTCCATGGGCCTTGCGTTTCTTGCCGGAGCTTTTGTTCCGGTCTTGTCTTATTTGATTCTGCCAGTAAAGTCTGAATCCCTCATTCCCTCTATCACAGTTTCTCTCGTTTTCCTTTTTGCTGCAGGAGTCTGGAAAGGCGAGATAGCTAAGACGAGAGTCATCCAAAGCGGAATCGAAATGCTAGTCATAGGGGCCGCTGCGTCTGCACTCCTTTTCGTGATCGGTAAATTCATTGGGTTTTTCTAGCAGAGCTGAAATTTGCCTGTCTTTCCGTTGTACGACAAAAGCTCCGCATAAATTGCCCAGTGTATTAGAATCGCTTGAACGAGCGGTTCGTTCAATTCATAGTTGTGGTGCCATCGGTACCCCTTTTCGATGAGGGCATCCGAAATCTCTCTTACGGACACTCCCTTCTTGTTCTTAGAAGCAAGCTCCATCGCCGTCTTGAAGGGTTCGATTTTAGAGAGCGTGTCTCGCAGCATTAAGATCTTGCGCTTTGACGTTTTCTGGAATTTGCGGCCGAGTTCGGTAAGAGACACATCACCCTTATCGGACTTGACGAGGCCGAGCATCTCCGCCGCGTCGAGAATTGGCAGAAGCGTAGCAATATCTGCCCCAAATTCATCTGCGAGACGCGAAACGTCGATTACAGATTCCAAGCCTCCAGTTATCTCCACGAGACCAACAACCTGACCAGCTCTGACGTTCGCAGGCATCATCAACGGCCTTTGCTCACTCGGGGAATGTTGGCTAACCGAAATCGAACTCCCACTCGGATCTGGATTCTGGGGAGAGGTTGCACCGGAGCTCAATGACCCGCGAAGGGGCTTTCCTATTATTTCTCTTTTTGCCATCCTTCCACGCCTAACTCATGCCAACAACGAGTAAATCTTGTCAACTTTATCAAAAAACTCTGGTGCTTTCTTATTTCTGGGTCGGGGGAGATCGTTTTGAACGATGTCGACGACATGCGCAGGTCTGGCCGATAGTACGACACTCTTATCCGAAAGCTCGACTATCTCCTCTACGTTGTGACTGACCATTATTACACTTTGTATTGGCGATGATGGATTAATCAAAAGTGAATAAATTTCCCTACGCAGGTGCTCAGCAGTTAGATCATCGAGCGAGCTGAAAGGCTCGTCCATCAGAAGTACCTGCGGCTGGAGAGCGAGTGCGCGGGCAATGCCCACTCTTTGCTTCATACCACCGCTAAGCTCGCCCGGATACACGTTCTCAAATCCTTTGAGTCCGGTGCTTTCAAGAGCCGACACCGATGCCTCTTTCTTCTGCTGCTCGTTCATGTCACTCCTAGAGGATAGTCCGAAAAGCACATTTTCTAGCGCGGTCTTCCAGGGCAAAAGCACAAAGTTCTGAAAAATCATCGCCACCTCGCTTGTCGGTTTTGTAATCGGCGTGCCCCTGAATTTCACCACTCCCGAAGTCGCCTTCCCAAGACCGCCAATTATCCTTAGCAGCGTGGATTTACCGCATCCTGAAGGTCCGGTAACTGTGACAAACTCGTTTCTCAAAGCTTGCATAGAGACGTCGACGAGGACTGGTAAATCTTCCTTCTCCTTACGAAAATCTAGGCTAACGTGCTCAACCGAAATTACCGGTTCAGATGTAGATCCAATTTTATCTGCAGCAGTTGCCAATTTTGTTTCCTCCACTAAACAACTTTTAGAGTTCTGATCGTAACGAGACTAGGCAAGTGTCGATCACTCACCTGTTGTACGTAAACCTCTTAGTAGTATAGTGATAAACTCTCCGCCAAACAGTTAGGTTGAATGCAACTATCAGCGCAGTCATGGAAAGAATGGATAATGTCAGAACAGTGAGATTCGCAGGATTGGATTGGACAGCAATCGAGATCGTCTTACCAATCCCTATTTGCACTTGAGTTAGTAATTTCGAGGACCCGTTCAAGTGAAGGTTAAAGTATTCCGCAATGATGAGCGTGTTCCAGGCTGCGCCGATAGCAGTTATAGAACCAGTTACGAACGCTGCCGCTGAAGCTGGGAGGTAAATATTCCTCCATGCGTTATAGGTCGAAACTTGGAATCCTTTCCGCAGCTCCCAGAGCTCGGCAGGAAGACTCCTTATTCCTGCCATCACATTGAAAATTATGTACCATATCATTCCGAGGAAAATTATCATCGCGGCTATTGCTTCTCCGTTTTTCGTAACGTCGGCTACAAACAGTGGGAGCAGCACCGGGGCGGGTATTGACGCGACCACTTCCAGCAAGGGCGAAGCAGTATCGTAGAGCTTTGAATGAAGAGCGATTACAATCCCGAGGGGAACGGCTACCAGCACGCAGATAAAATAAACGTACCAGATTCTCAGAAACGAAACGGCGAGAGCAACCAATACGCTTTGGCTTGAACAGCATTCATAGGATAAAATGGTCGCGAGCGACGGAAGGCTTCTTGGACTCGGGCTGAGCAGAAATGCGCCGAGCTCGAAACCGACGAACAAAACAATCAGAATGAAAAAAGCGTACTTGAAACCTCGCTTGAATCGAGTTATCGACGACGTAAAACGCGAAACTCCACTTCCATGAGCTATGAGAAACAGCTTCGAGATGCTCCGGTGATTTACCCAGGAATAAACTCGCATCAAAGGATCTTTCGTCTCGCCTCTGGGCTCTTCGACAAATTTGTACTTCTCTGACCAAAGCGAGAATTCACGCAAGAAAATGAGCTGCCAGATGACTACAGCTATTATCAAAGCAATTATGGCATATATGTAGCCAGTGAAATTTCCTGTATCGTAGAATGTATAGATGGCAACGCCTATCCCGATACTAGCCTGGTAGTTTTTGCTGCCAAGCGTCAGGATTTC
Organism: Nitrososphaerales archaeon; assembly: GCA_030036955.1. GTDB lineage: Archaea > Thermoproteota > Nitrososphaeria > Nitrososphaerales > CADDZS01 > JASHOD01. The sequence goes on along the minus strand of JASHSF010000245.1, from coordinate 1,361 downwards.
GCTTGAAACTAAGTAAAAAAGTCCCACGGCCCACGAAGTCTGCGTGTTGTATGCAATTCTGCTGAGTGAAGAAGGGATGTAAAGAGAAACAATCCTTTGCCAAGAAGAAGACCCGGAAATCTGCGACAGATCGATATAGTCCTGCGGGATCGACCTAACTGCTTCGTAAACGCCAAAGGTGATGTTCCAAGACATGCTCGTAAATATGAGCAGTATTACGGCTACGTTTACTCCCAGCCATTCGGGGTGGACTACATCAATTACTCCGAGAATGACTATCGGGAAAAACCCCAAAATTGGAATCGACTGGAATACGTCCAGCAATGGTATGATTACGGCTTCAGCTTTTTTGTTCCTCGCCGCAACGATTCCTACCGCCAGACTGAACACTATGCTCAAACCTAGAGCAACGAGCATTCTCGTCCACGAGTAGATGATATCGATCGCGATACCTAGGATGGTGAAAGCAGTCATTATCTCTGTACCTTGGAGAAGGGCCCAGCAAATTCAAAATACGGACCGCTTAAGGATGCAACTCCGGAGCCTCAAAAACGGGTTGCGTTTCTTGACCTATCTATTTCGTACTCTCTCCTTTCAGGCCCTTTCGATAATGCAATTTACACCTTTCTGCCGCTAACTACCAAATCCGACCGGCGTAATTTGTGAAATTATTTTGAAAGTATCATTTGTGGAGTTGGCGTAACTGGTGCCTGGGATTTGGGATCTGCAACATTCTTCGAATGTTTCGCAGACTTTGCCGACGCTTTTGAAATCAGAATCCTGGTTCTCTTTTGATAGGATTCCGCTTTTCCTGTAAATTTTTGCCAAGAAGGATAGTCGGGGGCTACCTCTGTGAGCAGCAGCAAAACATCCACCATTTTGATGTACCTTGAAATTGCCTCAGCTTCTTCCCCCTCGCTCTCAAATTGATTACCCTGCTTTTCGAGAAGAGAAGCGTAATCGAGGAGCTTTCTGTACCTGACAGAGTCCATTTCAGTGAATTCTTCGCAGAATTAGGAAAAGATAATCAGTCAGATCTGATAAACCGAATAATAGAATTGTACAAGCTATTCCTATTGAGATAGCTTTTCTGATTCTCTTGAGACAGCATCAAAGCTCTCAGCAGACGCGCCGGATCCTGAACCGGACGTCATCTGAGGCCGACTGATTGAGCTGTCAATTGATTGTTAAATTCGTTGCACCTTCTGTTTTTTGATGCTTGATCCACTTAATTCGATCACTTAACTCGACGCATCTGGTTCCCATTCTTCGAAAAGTCTTTCGATTTTGAAAAATAGGTTAGATAAAATTTGATTAAAAATCAGGACACTAGCTCACTGCCGGACGAGCGAACTTACGAT
>JASHSF010000244.1 GCA_030036955.1 Nitrososphaerales archaeon | reverse complement strand
CTCCCGAGAGGGAAAAAATTCTTTCGACCGCGCTAAAGGTTGAAAGAGCGTCGAAAAGCTTCTTTGAATTTATTGAAGACGACCTCTCGGGCACGGAGCTAAATCGAGCCTTTGAAATCGAGGAAACAGGTTTCCACGTCCCCTGCCACGAGCGCACGCTAACTTCCGGTAGACCTGCGGTAAGCTTTCTCGAAAGTGCAGGATACAAAGTTAGAGTCATCGAAACTGGAACCTGTTGCGGCATGGCCGGAACATTTGGAATGAAACACGGACCGCTAGGTTATGATCTTTCAATGGCGGTCGGAGAAAATCTGTTCGAGAAGTTTCGCTCTAGCGGATTAAAGCTAATCGCAACTGAGAGCAGCGTTTGCTCGGCGCAGCTCGTTGATGGATTGCAAAACGTAAAAGTGCTCCATCCACTCTATCTTGTAAAGTCCTGAGGCACCGCAATCAGCGCAAAAGGAATCTTAACGCAAGGCAAAGGACTATAGCACAAACTCGCTAGGGAGTAGAACTGAACTTGAAGATCTGCAGTTTTGCGGTTAAAGGCGCATTCGGGAATCACATAGGCATCATTTCGAGCGAGGGGGAAATTACTGATCTCACAAGTATCAATCCGGAACTCTTCGCTTCGTTTTCAACTCTTGTAAAGGAAGCGCATAGAACGAAAAAAAGTCTGGACGATTTCATAGGATCAAGTATTACTGCTCAGAATATCAGAGCGAAAAAGTACCGCCTAGATCAGGCTGCTCTGAAAATTCCGCTTCCGCCTCCGGAAGTGTGGGCTGCTGGCGTCACCTATCTCAAGAGCCGTGAGGCGAGAGAGGTAGAGACGTCTCTAAAGGGATTATACAACTACGTGTACGATGCAAAGAGACCGGAGATATTTTTTAAGACTACAGGGCTACGCTGCGTCGGTCCCGGTGAAGAAGTGGGCATCAGAAGCGATTCAAAATGGAGCGTTCCTGAAGCTGAGCTCACTCTTGTGCTGGGCGAGAATTGCGAAACTGTGGGCTATACAATAGGGAATGATATGTCTGCACGAGACATCGAAGGAGAGAATCCACTCTACCTTCCGCAAGCCAAAGTATTCAGAAAATGCTGCGCTCTCGGACCAGTGATTGCGACTCGGGAGGAGATTCCTGATCCGAGAAATCTGACGATCAATATGACAATTCTGAGAGACGGGGAAACAGCATTCCAGGGTTCCGTTTCTACTTCGAGCTTGAAGAGGAGCTTCGACGAGCTTGTAAGTTACTTGAACTCGAATAATGAAATCCCGAGCTGCTCGGTGTTCATGACCGGAACAGGTATTGTTCCGCCGGATGACTTTGCCCTAAAAGACAAGGACGTGATAGAAATCGAGATCGAGGGCATAGGAAAATTGAGAAACCTCGCGACAGTCCTTTCTTGAATTGTCCTCCATTGCGCGAATATGAAGATCCAGCAAATTTCATTTTTTGTCTAAAAGAGATTTTCTCAGCATCCTAAGATAGTCACTGATGTCTTCTTTTTTGGCTTGTCTCTCCATATACTCCCAGTCAATTTTCCCTTCGTACGATTTTGAGAGGAGATACGACTGCTCCATGTCCGTAGCAACTTTCCAAAATTTTGCCGTAGCAAGACTCTTCAAGATTAGATCTTCAATTCCTATGACACGAACTGGTCCGTAGCTCGTCGTGAGTGTTGTAATCTTGTCATATGAGCCGCTCAGGTGTTCGCCTGCAAGATCTACGGCAAGACCTAATTCTTCATTGATATAGCTCCGGAGAGCTGAACCGACTTTGAAATGCCAGGTCCTCAGGATTTTCTTCAATTCTGAGATATTGTACACAACACCAATGTCGCCTGTTCTTAAAATTCCATCAAGATAGATCTCTATGGCAGAACCACTCGTAAGAACAGGTTTTGGTTCTTTTTTGGGAAGGGACGAGGTGAGGAGAGCCATGAACCTGATCTTTCTCTCAGTTTGATCTTCTGTTTCCAAAATGATCCGCTTTGCTTTTTCATATGCGGGCATACTCGGATTCTCCAATTCTTCGGTATTTCTTGTCGAACTTACTCCTTGCAAGAAGTGCAAGCGCATCTAGCTCACCACGCAATCGCGTTGGCTTCGCTAGCGGCGGTCTCTTTATTGCGTTCTTTTTGAATGAAAATTTGGGAACCTTGAGGAGGCCTGCTCGAAACCTACGAGCTTTTGCTTCGGAGGAGCGCCAGTCATCATACGTAAGCGTTCTTGGTGACAGTTTCAGCGCTAAAGCTCGAAGATTTCCATCGCTTAGCTTGTACTCCAAGCCTCTGCCCTGTTTCATCGGCGAAACTAGATCCAGGTTTGCAAGTCGTTTAATTTCAACGTACACCTTAGCGACGTTCATGCTGTACATTTTTGCAATGCGATACGGGCTAAGCGGCCGACGAGATCGCGCGAGAGCCTCAAGAATGTTCGCTCTTGTTGAGCTACCTAGTAATTTCGCAAAGTTTTCCGACATTAACAGTCATAAAGATATTATCCTTCAGGGATAATAAAGAATGCTGCAGCATAGTTGGTTGATCTGCTTCACAAATTAAGTCTCTTTGGGTTTTTCGTTGCTCAAAGATCAAGCTTCAAGATATTCAGGAATCGCTTGGCGGAGGAGAATTGTGTTCTCGACTTCAGAACTAAATGAGAAAAACTCAGGAAAAGGGGAGAAACCCCTTTCCCGATTAGCGGACCGTTTGCAGAGGAGCCGTCAGCTTTTCGAATTTTCGGTTTGTTTTTGACACGACACCGAATTCGATCTGGCTCTCGTCCTGAGTTACGGTCTTGATCGCTTTAGTTGCGAGGCTCACGAGCTCGTCAAGCGATAGACCGGGACTGTAGCCTCTCTGAATTACATCAAGAGATCTTTCCGAGCCTGCCCCAATCGCAAAACCCGAACCCTTGAAGTAAGTGCCACTTGGATCTACCTGGTACATCTGTATACCGAGCGGATCGCTTCCGGCGATTATTACTGACGCGCCGAGGGGCCTCACGGCATATATCGTGTACTGGTGGAGATACGAGCTTAGTTCTTCCGACGCCGTCTTTATGTCGACGAGCGAGTCGAACGTGAGCCTGTGCTTTTGTGCACCGAGGCGGAGCTCTTGAATTAGCTTTAGCACGTCTCCAATGTACCCCGCTCCTGTTGCTCCGAGGTGCTCGTCGATCTGGTATATTTTTTCTGCCGGATCTATGAGAGGTCTAGTGGGCTTTAGCTGACTTGCGAGTATCGCGTATTCGTCCGTCCGGATGCCAAGCGTGGTCGATCCTCTGTTTACTGCTTCGAGCGCAAAGTCAACTTGGACCAGCGCGCCCTCGGGTCCGTAGAAGTACGGCATTCTTCCTGCCTGCTGCGATTCCATCTTAATTTCGCCTCTGCTGCACTTCCGGCGCAATAACCAAGGAGGGAATTGCCACAACGTCTATTCCGTTTCCAGAGCCCGGATCTCGTTCCATCGCTGCCTGGACGGCATTTGTCCCGAGAACCTTTGCCTGCTCGAGTGTCATCTCGGGTTTGTAGTTGCTCTCAAGCACTCCGTATGCAATTGGGCTCCCAGAGCCGCTCGATACGAAATCTTCCGCAGAGACCGCGCCGCTCATGTCAGTGACGTAAACATGAGGACCTAGTGCGTCAACGCCAGCGACTATGAACTCTGCAAAGTACGGCTGGTAGCTTTTCATTCCCTGGTAGGCAACGTTTGAAATTAATTTCGTTGTCTCCTTGACCGTAAGGGGATAGCCCCTCTGGAGTGTTACCAGAGATCTTTCCGCTCTGACGGCGTTTACCAGGTACTCCGCGTCGGAAACCTGCCCTGCGATTGCGACTGCAAGAGTGTCATCGACTTTCAAGATCTTTTGGGTGATCTTGGAACCGATGAAGAAACCCTTGCTCGCTCTTTTGTCTGAAGACAGCACAGCTCCTTCTTTACTCATTATTCCAACTATTGTTGTCATTTTTTTCACTACGACGAAATATCGTCGTAAGTGTTTCGAATTGAGGGAAGATAATGACTAACTGCAGGGGAGATCTGGTCACGCAAAATAGCGGCCCGGTAGACATTATAAAATCCCAAATCCGGTC
>JASHSF010000243.1 GCA_030036955.1 Nitrososphaerales archaeon | reverse complement strand
TCTCAAGCGTCTTACCAGATTTTGAGGAAACGATAAACAGGGTTCTCTCCAGATCTAGTCCCCTAAGAGAAGCCCTAACTGTACTTGGGTCAGTACTATCCAGCACAGAAAGTTGGAGAAAGCCTTCCGTAGTTCCGAAAGTTTTTGAAAAAATCTGTGGCGCGAGACTTGATCCGCCCATGCCTACCAATAGTGCTTGAGTGTATCCTGAGACTCGCACCGAATCCACCAGATCGTCAAAGCGATGCACGTTCTCCTCCATCATTTCGGAAATATGGAGCCAACCGAGCCTGTTTGTGATTTCATCGGGCTTTGACTTCCAAACTGTAAAGTCATGGTTCCATATCCTCCGAATCACGTTTTTCGACTCAATGTCATTTAGAGCGTTATCTGTTTCGTTCTGTATTAACTTGGAAGAACTACCTGCAGTTGTAACCTCTTCGCCGGACGGCACTAAAAGAATCGATTCCCTCTTTTGCTCAAGTTTATCGTAGAGCGAATCCAAAGACTTTGAGAATTTCGTAATCCCTTCGTCTTCCAGTTGGTCGGTGATCTTTTTGAAATCGATTCCGAGTTCGCTCAGCTCTTTCATCTCTTTTCTTGCGATTCCGAGACCGCTGTCGAGCGTGGGCTCCACCACTCCGTGATCGAGAAGGGCATTGAGAGTTTCCGGTGGAAGTGTGTTTACCGTATCTTTTCCAATAAGATTATCCACGTACAAGGTATCTGGATAGGACGGATCTTTAGTGCTCGTGCTTGCCCAGAGAACGCGCTGTACCCTTGCTCCCTCTTCCTCTAGTTTCTCCCATCTAGGCCCTTTGAAAATTTCTCTAAACTTTGCGTAAGCAATCCTAGAGTTCGCGATTCCGATCTTTCCTTTTAGCTCCTCAGCTTCTCTCTTTCTACTTTCTTTCTCAATTTTATCAAGTGCTTTATCCACAGCCGTATCGACCCGGCTCACAAAGAAAGAAGCAACCGAAGCTACATCCTTCAAATTCCCGCCGGATTTTGCAAAAGCTTCCAGTCCGGAAATGTAGGATTCGGCAGCCTTCGTGTATTGGTCGATAGAAAAAATCAGTGTAACGTTCACGTTTATGCCCTCGCTGATGAGGCTCTTTATTGTCTGGAAACCCGCCTCCGTTGCCGGAATCTTAATCATAACATTGCGTTTCTTGAGAGTTTTGTAGTATCTCCTCGCTTCGTCAATCATTCCCCTGCTCTCATTTGCGAGATTTGGATCCACTTCTATGCTAACAAACCCGTCTGCACCTTCGCTTGAATCGTAGACTGACTTTAGGGCGTCTGCAGCAAGCGAGATGTCTTCGAAAGCGAGCGCCTCGTAAATCTCGGACGTGGGTTTTTTTGGTTGCTGATCGACGAGTCGGACAATATCAGAGTCATAATCCTTGCTTCCCGCTATGGCTTTCTCAAAAATGGTCTGATTAGAGGTAACACCGCTGAGGCCCTTGCCAACGAGCTCCTTCAGCTCGCCCGAAGTAATGAACGAGCGGCGAAGGTAATCAACCCAGATTGCTTGCCCTAACTTGTTGAATTCACTTATTTCTGGCATTTTTTATCGCTTTCCTGGTTTCATTAGTTACCTGCGTTTGTTGCGTTTGATAACTTCCTTCGTAACTTTGACGATGTGTTCGGAGGTGAAGCCCAATTTCCTGAGCACAATATCTCCCGGACCGCTTGCACCGAATCTATTGAGACCTACTACTCCTCCGTCCAGCCCCACGTAGTGCTCCCATCCAATCGTGCTTCCAGCCTCCACTGCAATTCGAGCTTTGATCTTTTCTGGCAGCACGCTCTCCTTGTATTCTCTGGATTGTTTGTCGAACAGTTCCCACGATGGCATTGACACGACAGTTACATTGACCCTTTCTTCAGCGAGTTTCTTAGCCGCTTCAAGCGCAAGATGCACTTCGGAGCCGGTTGCGAGGAGTATCGCGTCAATTCTCTTCCCCTTGTTGCCTTTCCACAACACATACCCACCTCGCTTCAGACCCTTCGCCGAAGCGTAAGTGCTTCTGTCAATGATTGGAAGAGCCTGCCGACTCAACACGAGCACCGTCGGCCCTTTCGAGTTTAGCATCGCGACCTTCCAGGCCTCGACTGCTTCCGTGGCATCCGACGGTCTCACAACTATCATGTGTGGCACAGCTCGCAGTCCCATTAGCTGCTCCACGGGCTGGTGCGTTGGTCCATCCTGCCCGAGACCAATGCTGTCGTGGCTGAAGAGATAGATCACCCTAATCTTCATGAGCGCGGCGAGACGCATCGGTGGCCGCATGTAATCGGAGAAGTTGAAGTAAGTAGCGGTGTACGGAATCACTCCGCCGTGGAGCGCCATTCCCCCGGCGATTGCGCCCATAGCATGTTCTCGAACTCCGAAGTGTATGTTGTGACCAGAGTATTCGTGCCAACCAAAATCGCCGTAACCCGATAGGTTGCTCTTTACACTTCCTCCGACGTCCGCTGAGCCGCCAGTTAGGGCATGAACGTGTTTAACGAGGGTGTTGAGTATCTTTCCCGAAGCTTCCCTCGTCGGCATAGGTTCCTTTTCCGAGGTGAAGAGGTCATCGAGTCCCTTATCCCAATCCCGGGGCAGATCTCCCAGCAATTGGCGTCTCAGTCTTTCTCCTAGATCGGGATATTTTTTCGCATACTCCTCAATCATCCCTTCCCATTCGCTTTCCTGCCTTGCCCCGCGATCCACGGCTTTTCTCATGTGAGAAAGTACGATATCAGGAACGTAGAACGTCTTTTCTGGCGGCCATCCGACCGAGGACTTTGCCGCCCTAACTTCCTCGTCAGGGATTGGATCGCTGTGCATTTCGCGCATCCCTTCTCTGGGGGCGTCGCGCCCGATGAGGGTGCGGACAATAATAATGGAGGGTCTTTCCGTCTCAATTTGAGCATCCCTTATTGCCGACGATATGGAGTCCAGTTCGGTTCCGTTTATGGGACCGAGCACCTGCCAACCGTAGGCTCGGAAGCGCTCGGCAACATTTTCCCCGAAAGTTACATCGGTGGTGGTGTCAATCTGAGCTCCGTTATCGTCGTACAGATAGATGAGCTTGCCAAGATGCAGCGTCCCTGCGAGGCTCGCCGCTTCGCTCGTTACTCCTTCCTGTAAGTCCCCGTCTGAGCAAGTTCCATACGTGTAGTGATCAAAAACATTGAACCCTTCTCGGTTGAAGTGATCAGCTAAAAATCGCTCTGCAATCGCCATCCCCACGCCATGGGCGAACCCCTGACCGAGAGGTCCTGTGGTTACAGAAACCCCAGGAGTGAGCCCGTACTCGGGATGTCCGGGCGTCTCGCTACCCCACTGCCTAAATCTCTTGAGCTCTTCGAGCGATAAATCGTAACCAGTAACATAGAGAAGCGAATAAAGCAGTGCGCATGCGTGTCCCTGGGAGAGAACAAATCTATCCCTGTTTGCCCAATCGGGATTCCTTGGATTGTGGCGGAGAAATCTGTCCCAAAGGACATACGCCATGTCGGCAGCTCCCATGGGAGTTCCGGCATGTCCCGACTTTGCCGTCTGCACCATGTCTAGGGAAAGAAATCGAAGTGTATTGATGCACTCCTGATCCAATACTTCATTCTCTCTTTCGGCGCGTTCGTCGGCTGCTAAATCCTCCGCTGATTCTTTATTCATTTTTTGCATTCTAATTCTTGCGCCTCAAAACTTGTTTCGGTTTCTCCATTTCGAAAGTGTCAGGCTCCTTTATTTTCTCCAACGCATAGTGCGCAGCTCCAAGAAGCACGGAACGATGGGTCATTATTACGTTCACTGGCATCTGGGCAACGAGTTCCGACATCCTCCCCTTCCTCTCGAATTCTCGCGCAAATCTTCGCTCTTTCATCAGGGCGGGAAGCACTTGAAGGACGACCCCTCCGGAAATGTAAACGCCGTTAGTTGCAAGAACCTTCAGGCCGAGGTTTCCTGCTTCCGTTGCAAGGACTGAAACAAAAGTGTCAAGACTTTTCACACACATCTGACATTTCGAACCCTTTTTCATCGCTTCTGCTACTATCACGGGCGTCGGGTCGTCTGTTTCAGGAATTTTCGCAATTGCCGAGCACTTGCTTGAATCCATGCCTGCAGTTTCGTGAAAATAAGAAAAGATATTGTAGATGCCAGGACCTGAGCAGACCCTTTCGCAACTAACGTGTCCAAATTTCTTACGCATATATTCGAGCAGTCCTTGCTCGGTTTCAGAGGTTGGGGCAAAATCACAGTGCCCGCCTTCGGACGCATGTGGGCTCCATCGGCCCTTTTCGCGAGTCAGAAAAGATTCTCCCAAACCCGTGCCTGGCGCGATGACGGCAATCGCTCCGTTTTCTCCATCTTTGGGAATTACTCCTTTATGGACTGTTTGAATTTCACTGTGTTTCAGATATGGGACATAGTTGGCGCTCGCAACCAGATCGTTTAGCAATTCTACTCTGAAACCAAAAGTTTTTGAAAGTTCACGCGCGTCGATGTGCCAGTTAATATTCGTAAGTTCGGCTTTTCCTTGAAGAACAGGCCCTGCTAGCCCAAAACAAGCCAGGGATGGATGGTCGCGAGCATCTTTAGAAAGGAACTCTTCCAATAATTTGCTAAGATCTGAATATTCGTGGCTCGAGAATTCTTTTTCTCTCCGTGGTCTGATGGAACCGTCTTCGAAAGAAAACGTAGCGAGTATGGTTTTTGTCCCGCCAATGTCTGCAGCAAGAAAATCCATTTTTGGTGTCATTAGTCCTGGTCAAATAGCATGGGTGATTTCGAGTCTCTTCAATAAAAATAATAATTGAGCTCACTATCTTAAAGAAAAAGAGATTGTCCTTTATTATCGAGTTCTAGAATAATTTTCTATGCAAAGCATCTCGCGATCTTGTAAATCGATGATTATTCGAAACGCTTCTGAAGCTTAGAAACAAAGAGATCCTCAAAAACTATTCGAAAAATTAATTCTTGATGAAAGGTCGGTTTGGTCCAAAGCCTTAGATCCACGGGGAAAACAGCAAGCTTGGAAAATTGTAACTCCCCTTGTCCTTGGCGCTTGGACTGCGGGCAGTTAGAGCT
>JASHSF010000242.1 GCA_030036955.1 Nitrososphaerales archaeon | reverse complement strand
AAATTCGTAACGATTAGAGCAAATCTACATTTTGTATCCAGCTGAACCAAATGATCACGAGCGGACGTTATTAGATTAGAAGCCTCTCTTTGTTTTCTCCGTCGTTCCTCAACCGTAATCTCCGAATCGAGGACAATATCGTCTCTAGAAATAATTGGGTGAAGTCCATGAATTAGGGCAGCAGCTTCCAAGCTATCCCGAAACTGCTCTATGTCCAAGTTGCCGAAAGGAACCACAATAATGGAATTCTTGGGTGCGTGTCTGCCCCAGCCATCAGACATCTTATACTGTTACCTTGTCGCCAATAGAAGGGGCTCTCGCTTCGAAGCCGAATCTCTCATGTATCTCCTGCGCAAATTTCTCGCAAGAATCACCATCGCCGTGCACCGCGTAAACGACAGGGTTTCCCTCTACGTGCTCGATGAGTTCAAACAGCTCGGTTCGTCCGGCGTGGCCGGAGAAATCAAATCGCCTTATTTCCGCTTTGACTCGCTCAGTCTTGCCATTAGAAATTACAAGTCCCCTGTCTAACAAAGTCCTTCCAGGGCTGCCGGGGACTTGAAAAGCTACAATGGATATGCCATTTTTTGAGTCACGCGAAATTTCTTGATTGTAATACACCGAGGCCCCGCCAGCTAGCATCCCGGCGGGAGAAATGATAACCGAAGGAATTTTTACAAGCTTCTTTCGTTGTCCCCAGCCAGATACTACTTCGACGTTTTCCATCGTTTTCCTGAATAGCTCGGAATCTCGAAGTGATTCTTGGTGCCGGAACAAAACTTCGTTGATCCTTAGCGCCATTCCGTCCATCGCAACCTTGTGTTTGAAGTTTCGTGCCCTCAGAACGCAGGCAATTTCCTGCGCTCTTCCCACTGAGAATGCGGGAACCAGCAGCACTCCTCCTCTCTCCACTACTTCGTTTGCAAACGCTACAAAATCGCTTTCGATCTTTTCTCTAGGGTCGTGGTCCGTCTGGGAATAAGTGCTTTCGGTAATGACCGCATCCAACTTCCCAAATTTGAGATCAGCTCCTGTTAGCAGCTGGCTGTCTCTGAGATTGATATCGCCAGTGTACAATATCGATTTTCCTTCGTGCTGGAGCACAATAGTCGTTCCCCCTGGAATGTGCCCGGAATTAGGAAACCGTGCGGTAAACTCATTTGCAATCTGCGTCGTCTCGTTCGTTTTGATTTGGCGCGTGTTCCTTTCCATGACTAGCAAATCTTCTCTCTCGAACGGAAGAAAGAAACCTGAAAGCTTGATGAAATCCTGCAGAAGGATGAGAGAAAGCTCGAGGGAAACATCGGTGGTTATCAACTGCACCCCTTGTCTCAGAAAGAAGAGGGGTACTCCGCCCGAATGGTCAAGGTGAGCGTGAGTAAGCAGGATTGAGTCGATGGACTTCGGTTGGACATGCAGCGGAAACGTCGGCTCGCGACCAGTGTGTGCCCCGTAGTCGAGAAGGATCGACTTTCGATCTCCTTTTACGAGAAGGGCAGATTTGCCGACTTCCCGCGCGCCGCCGAGAAAAGTTACTTCCATTTTACAATCGTCCCAAGACACTACAAATATGCCAATAATTCGCTCTAAATTTCGCAAGTACGAGTTTAGCTATACTATGATCTGCAAAAGACAATCAATTGGAATCGCAACCAGAATTAGGATTGACTGCAAGAGTTCTTTCAGAATAACCTTAAATCGGATCTTATTGACGATGCAAACCGTTGCCCTATGACTTTAGGTGAAGCATCTCGGGCAAATACGTCGTCTCAAGATCAATTAAAAACAAAGGACACTAAAATGACTTTCGAGGTTATTCCACGTAGCGCAAAGTTTTCTGATACGGTTCTCGTAACAGGTTTTCATGGCATCGGATACGCCGGTTACTGGACTATAAAGTATCTCACTCAAAAACTAGAAGCGCAAAGAATTGCATTTGTAGATTCTGAAACAGTCTCACCCGTTTCCTCTACGATCCAGGGAAAGCTTGTCACCCCATACGAATTTTTTCAAAAGAACGACGTAACCATATTCAAAGTCGAAGTGCCTCCTTACAGGAACGCGGAAATCGACTTTTACAGGAACCTGTCTGAGTGGGTAACCAAAGCAAACTTCCGGGAAGTCGCGTTGGTCGGAGGGTTGGATGCTAGTCTGAGAACCGACGACTCGGCCTATCGCATCGTTCATACGTCGGCGTTCAAACCTAAGGAAGTCTTGAAGGATGTAAAGATTCTCGAGGACGAACAGATAATTGTGGGGCCTGTTGCGATTATGCTCAACTATTTTGAAGCTCATGGTTTCCCTGCGTACGCGATTCTTGCCTATTCCAGCACTGACCGAGTAGATCCAAGAGCAGCCGTAGCTTCGATCGACCTTCTATCCAAATGCTACGGATTCAAGGTCGACGTTGATCCCCTATTGAAAGGCGCCGAAGTGGTTGAAACCGAGATCACAAAGCAACAAGAGCGCAGATTGGGTCGGCCTGAATCAATCTATACTTAGTCTCAAACTGCTAGAGCGATCTTATCATTTTCTTAAATGACCTGTAAGATTTAGATCGGCTAATCCTTGTCCCAATCGCCCTGTTAGGTTGCTGGGGTGAGGAAGAGATTCTCAAGTTCCTTTCATCTACTTTGAAGTACTTTGAAAATTGATTCGTCAACCAACCACCACATTTATCCCAAGCGGCATTTGTAGAGAGCAAGCATATTCTTTCCCATTTCTTTGAATGGAGAACAAAGTCTTCTTCTGGATATTGCTCGCTCGCTGTCATCGTCTGGGAGAGTGGATAAATATCTGAGATTTCTGCTGGAACCAATCCGTAGTTAGGGCAAACGTACACCGCAAGTATGGTATCTGAAAGCCCACGACCAAAAATGATTTTTGAAACCTCCTCGAAAATGTCCGATTTGAGGAATGGTTTGGTACGCGTTTCGGGAAGAATCAATAGCGCAGTCTTTAGTTTTAGATCAATATTTTTCATATACGCACGGTGCCTTGCAACTTCGGGCCTGGCGAGATCTGTTTCATCCAGAATGAAGAGACCCCGTTCCTTGAAACGCGGCGTCCCAGACGCAAATGCTGAGTTCGGCCCGTTATAGCTGCCCAGTGCCAATTTGTAGGCTTCGAAGCTCTTGGGGTGTTTTCTTGTTGTGGTCGATACGAGCTCCCAGAGCCTTCCTTCCCAGATCGCCTGCTTAATTTCGCGCATAGTCTGTTGAAGTGCCTCTAAATTGTGGCGAGCAAGCAAAATGGTCCTCTCTTCTTTGTTTGTTTTCTTCAACTCATTTGCGTTATATGATGAGCAGACTTGGCAAGGGCAGCCCAAATATTCCAACTGAGAAAGTCTAATCGTTCCGCTTGTAGAAATGTACCTGTCTTTCTTCGCATAGAGCATGTACGACGCAGAATCGAACATATCGCAACCAAGCGCTACTGCGAGCGGTAGAATCAATGGATGACCAGCACCAAACAAATGGAAGGGCTTATTCGAAGGTAAATTCCTCTTTGCTGAGTCAATCATGTCGACTAGCAGGGAAAAGTCGTATTCTTCCATAACTTCGACGGGAGAACCCAGGGCAAAGCAATCGTAGTCGAGCGTGCTAGAAAGTTTAGCGCTTCTTCTTACTAGATCAAGATACTTGCCACCCTGTACGGGAACGGTCCAAATCATGTCGTCCCTGGTCAAAACCTGCCTCGTGGATCTTGCGGCTCTCAGGGTCTCTTCAACTGTCTCCTTTGCAATTTTCCGAGTAGCCTCCAGTCCCGTTGGCTTGTCGAGAATTATCGCAATATCCGATCCAATCTGTTCCTCGTAGCGAGCCATCTCCTCAGGGCTAACATCGACCGAACCAAACTCCAAGACCTGATAACCCCCAGAATCGGTCATGATAGATCCTTTAAAGTCCAAGATTTCGTGCACTCCTCTCTTTGATTCTTGGCTTGATTTTGAGTAAATTGTGTAAGCGTTGGTCATTACCGCGTCGTAGCCCATTTTTTGAATGTCTTTGCATGAAATTGATTGGCGTAAGGGATGGATGACTGGCAGCAATGCGGGTGTTTCAAATTGCGAGCTCTTCGTTCGTAGATTCGCTATTCTTCCCGCTAGATCGCAGCTCTTGATTTCAAAGAAATGCTCAGGATTCAAGAAATCAGATCAAGCACTCGCTTCATGATTTAGGACAGAACGAACTTAGTCTTAGAAGTGTTCAAAGTGCACGGGATCAACCATGCACTTATGGCTTAAGGTTTCTTCGCTTGACTTGTTTCACGGGCAAACTCGTCGTAAATTTGCTTGACGCGAGTGGCAGACAGCCTGTCTCCGCCTTCAACAACTCCCTTTTCCGTTACTTTGATTGAATCCATCACGATTATCGCGCCGATGTCCTCGCGAAGTTTTGTCATTCCTGGAAATGCTCTGGATAGCCTGTCATTCAGCGCCCGGAGATCAAACGGGCGTTCAAGCAGTAGGAGCTCCCTCACAAAGGCTCCATTTAGCAGAACCTTGACGTTGCTTTGGGTCGCGCCGATTACAGATCCCAGTACAAGATTCAACTTTTCATCGATACCCAGCAGGTCACCCTGGTATTGACGGCCGTCGCCGGTTGTAACGCTGACTCTTCGCCCAACCATGCTAATTAGTTCCTCAGTAAATCTGCGTGTGCCAATCGGAGCTGACAATTCTATTCAAACACCCCTAAAAAAACGGAGCAAGCGATCACGGTCAAAAAGTCCAGATTCTGAAATTCGAATGATGTCAAGACAAAATCTTTCTTTACAAGCCTATAGAATGTGATATTAAGTCTTCTTTCCGCCTGAGGGGCTTACTTATTGTGGCCCGTGATTAGCCCGAAGAGGGGCGTTCTATCGGAATTGTCTTTTGCCGATGCAGACGTTTAGCGGGATGAATTCTCGGATACTACAGAGCCTTAGATAGATCTAAATCTCCGGGGGATAATAATGACCCTACCTCGGAGGGCGTTCCTTTAGGGCGGAACCAGCTGGCTAGGCAAGTGTCAATTTCTATTGAATTTCTGCGATGAAATTACAGATTCCAACGGTAGCAGATTACCGATCACTCTAGCTATCGCTATGAAAAGTATCGCATGGCAGTCCTTGAAGGTATGCAATAGAGGAGAGCTAGCCGAAGAGGCTTGACAAGCCCTCTAGCGCTTGCTCTTCCTTCTTTTCTTCCTGCTTCTCGTCCTCTTTTGGCTTTGCTGCAGGCGCAGCTCCAGCGCCCGCGGCTGCGGCAGGTGCTGCGGCTGCGGTGACTTGGGCCTGAGCAGCATTCTTCAAGGCTTCGTCGATATTAACCTCGCCGAGAGCGGAAACGAGTGCCTTTACCTGAATGTCATCAGGGGTAGCACCAGCAGCGCTGACAACTTTCTTTACGTTATCTTCGTTAACCGGTTGGTTTAACTTGTGAAGCAAAAGAGCCGCGTAAACATATTCCATTTGATATCGCAGACGGACATTTCTCGCAATTCAATATATAAGACTTCTCGGCTGAAGAAAGTTTTAGGGCTATTGGTTTCTATCGCTTTCGGTTATCCACTTGACGACGCGCTGTATGCCTTCCTCAAATCCTACCATAGGCTCGTAAGACAATATTCTTCTCAACTTGTCGATGCTAGGATAGGAAACCTGGGGCTCCGCTTCGAACTCCGTTCTGGGAGGTAGAAGTTCCAGCTCGCTTTTTGATCCAGTTACCTTCTTAATTCTTTCAGCAATCTCGCGGATAGAGAATTTGTTGCCAGACCCCACGTTAAAAGACTC
>JASHSF010000241.1 GCA_030036955.1 Nitrososphaerales archaeon | reverse complement strand
GGTCAGAAATGCTAATCAAAGACGCTTTGGAGCGATGACCAAGGAAGCCACTTGGCAACCACGCAGACGACCGATTCGACAGCTCCTCCGAAAGAGCGGATCGGAATCATCTATCTGATAAAGAAACTCTATCACTACATTGTAGACGGGCTCGACAGAACCGGCTGGATTACTTACAAATTCACCATCCCAAAGAGATTTGTCAGCCCTCTTCCATATCTTGGATTTCTCACTTTCTTCTGTTTCCTGATCCTGGGCGTAAGCGGGGCGCTCTTGATGCTGTACTATACGCCTTCCCTTACCGGAGCGTGGCTGAGCGTCCAGTTCATCAACAACAAGATACCATACGGCGAAATCGTGCGTAACATACACTACGAAGCTTCGAATGCAATGGTCTTCCTAGCATTGGCGCACATGTATTACAATTATTTTAGCGGTCGCTTCAAAATCAGAAACGAAATCATCTGGGTTACTGGTATCCTCTTTGGAACAATTACTGTTCTCGAAGCTTTCACCGGTTACGACATCATACTCAACACCCGCGCCGTGCTCGCAGTCAGCATTGGTGCAGGGCTCAACTATTCGGCCCCAGTCCTCGGACCGCTTTTAGTTCACACATTATTTGGTCAAGGTTTTTCGGACTTTATACTTAGAGTCTATGCGCTTCACATTTTCATTGTTCCTGTTTTGATGATCATACTGGCGCTCGTTCACTTCCCCAGGATACTGACCTTTGACCTGCCTGTTGTATCCGCAGTGTTTGGGATTATACTTGTAGTAGGAGGAATGTATCCGGTTTCGCTCGGCATCCAGTACACTCCAACAACAAACGTAGGTTACACGTTGCCAGAATGGTACTTTACAGGGCTGTACGGATTCCTTCGGACCTTCATGCCGAAATTCATAGCAGGAATTTTACTCCCGACCCTCTTCATTTTAATGTTCGCGGTGATCCCGTTTGTCGACAAAAATAGAAAGTTCTCGTGGAAGGATCGGCCGTTTTTCACTGCTCTCGGAATTGCGAGCATTGGCCAAATTCTGCTTACAACCTACTGGGGCTTCTACATCAACGAAAAGGCTCCAAACCCAACCTCAGCGCTGTTCATTGATCCAGTACAGCTCTTTGGGGCGATGATACTCGTGGCTGCTCTGTGCTACGTGGGAACCTACGCTTTCCTCAGAAGAATTGCCACAAAGGGGGGCGGCAAGGCAGCGAGGGGAAAGAAACCAACCCAAGTGAACTTCCTGACTGCAAAATGGGCGACCATAGTCATTGTTGCAATGCTCGCCTTCCAAGTATTTTTGAACGCGAATCTGGGTCTGATGGTCTTCGGTGTGATCAAAGGATTCCCGAATATCGAAATGTTCGATCTAGGCGCCGTGGTTCTAGTATTCGCGGGAATGTATCACGTTTACCGCACCACACGAGCTGCCTAGAATCAGGTCAATACGGACTTTCTGAGTTCGGCTACGGCCGCTCTCCTCTTTGCACCAAGCTCCACTTGTTTCTCTCCAATTCTTCTCCTGTAGTCGGCCAGGTTGTCGCGATCCGACATGAGAAAATTCAATGCCGCACTGACCTTCGCAGGATCGGATGATTCGACGTAGATAATTGAATCGCCGAACAGCTCTCTGACAACGCTTTGATTAGATGAGATGATCGGTATGCGATTTGCGGCAAATTCGAGAAGTGAATGCGATACAGTGAACGGCTCGTCCGTGATGGAGAGTCCGACGTCGAGTGATGCAACAAGTTCCAGATAATTGGACTTTGGAATGAATCCCAAGTAATGCACGTTGTCCGGCAAAGTTAGGGATGCTATTCTCCGGGCAAGTTTGCCTTCAGGTCCTGAGATAAGCAGCACGACAATTGAGCCGAGAGCCTCTGCTGCCTGAACCTCCACTTCGAGTCTCTCAAGCGGATGTCCGCCGTGCGGCGCAAGCGCTAGAAATTTCTTTCCCTGCAGATAATTTTGCCTGACAGATTCGCTCCGCTCTATTTTGCTTGTCTCGGCAAAATCGTAAATCGTGAGCACATTGCGCGCACCAAGCTCGGTCAGCTCTTCCGCCCAAACTGGGTGCGGAGTCGTATTCAGGCTAGCTCGGGAAGAAGCATACCGCTCCAACCATCTAATGGTTCGACCTATGAAACCTCTGCCGAGAGTTTTCGTACTCCAGACGGAGTGGTGATCTATCACAAGCTTCCGCCCGAATATCTTGCAGAAAGGCATGCACGACAGGGGGCAGAAAATTGCCGGGTTTTGTGTGTAAACAATGTCAGGTCTGCGCCGGAGCAGGAGGATACCGGTCCTGAAAAAGAGGATTAGATATCTGAGCGGAGCCAAATATCTGGGTCCGAATAGAAATGTAAGATTGGCCCGCTCGCCTCCTAACTCTTGCGCGAGTTCGTCCATCCTGGGACTGAACGGAGCCCAAACCAAGCACAGGATCTTTTTTCTGTGGACTTCCGCATTAGACAGTTTCGTGAAACCCCTGACTCAAAAAGTTCATTTTTACTCTAATCTCCAAAGATGCTCCAGAAAATCCCCGTTAATTTGTACCTCAGATAATACCAGTAGATTCTGGGTCTCTTGGAGCTGAAAAGACCGCGTGCAAGTTTGTAATTCACTATCGATTTCAGTACCCGGGAATAATTCTGGCCGGAATCTGTACCGGCAGAATGTTGAATATGCGTAGAATATTCTATCCAAGGGGTCTCCTTGATTCCAGAATAGTAAAACAGAATCCCGAGCGTCGTCTCATCGCTCAGCTGGTTACCTATTCCTCTGTGCATTCTCGAGAGGGCGTTTGATAGTTTTTCAATCAAATCCGAATCTAGTTTCGACAGGGTTGGCTTCCCAATCCTGATTCCTTGCTTGGGGCCAAGGTAGAATATTCCGTGACTGAAACCCGCGATTTTGTAGGAATTGACGTCTACCGACCTATTTGGAAGATCGACTTTCGATACCTTCCTGACGCGCCGGGGATCAAGGTACATTGTCTTCCGGCTATGTTCGAGAATTGTGTAGTAATCGCAGCTATTCGCTTGGAGCTTGTCGTCGAGTTCGGCAAATCCTTCGTCAAGTAACGTGTCGCTATCAATTATCAATGAATCGCGATTTTCACTTTTCATATCCGACACAATTTGCACAATACACAAGTTCTTATCGCGCCAATTGCCG
>JASHSF010000240.1 GCA_030036955.1 Nitrososphaerales archaeon | reverse complement strand
GGAACGAGCTGATCGAGTATAGTCTTGTAGTGTTCGCCCGACGTTGACGATACGAGAAACAAACTGTCCGAGTCAATCTTCAGCAGAAAATCCTCGATGAATTTATGTTCCTCAGAATATAGGGCATCCAGGTCGAGTCCTGTGAAAAATGAAAGAGCTAGAACGTACGGGTTCCCGCTCCAGTTGAATTCATAATCCTGAATGGCCTTTATTCGAAGGCGGGCCTGATATCTATTTAGACGCGTCATACCATCCAGGCCGTTTTGTATTATTGCGAGCTTGGTTATTTTTGCAGCGTCACAGGTCGCGAACAATTCATCGGGGTAGACCTTAAGACCCCCAGGCGCGAATCTCGAAGAAACTATTTTCGACTTCAAGTCGCTGAAAAGCAACCGAGTCTTTTGCATTGAACTGAGCTGAAGACCAAACCTGGTGACACTGCCCCTTGACAGCAGGGAGCTACACGGAAGCCCGTAACAATTACCCTCCGCATCCAGTATCGCAAATTCATCTGTTAAAAAGTTCGCTCCATTCTTTGCAAGCATCCATGAAGTGGTTGTCTTTCCAGTATTTCCCCAAGCTGGAAATAAGATCCCGTCCCGATCTATTTTCACGGCGGCCGCATGGATCATGTACATTTTGCGTGTCATCAAGTAGATCATAAGGAAGCTGCGAAATACATCTATGAGCTCCCATCCCTCTGCAACAATGTTCGAAAACTGCAGATATCTCTTGTTGAAACGAAATTCAAACCCATCGTTCTTGAATTCGAGTTTCGCGCAAATGGGCTTAAACCAAGGATACATGAATTCTATGGTGGCGTTGCCCGGCTGATGGTAGAACATTAGGTTCACCCGTTCCTTTCCTTTCGTTGGCACGTCCAGCTTGTTATCCAGAACAAAGTGGAAGTTCTGAATGTGATTCGCTACATTCGTAGTCTCGCTAGGCTCCTTGAATGCGTGGAACATTCCCTCAAAGTAAGGAAGGTTTGTTTCGAGTGAAAAGATTCCGCGGAAATTGTACCTACGGAATGATTCAGCTGTTGCCATCAAAGGGTTGCCCCCAGAATGCTGAAAACGTAGAAAGAGAGGAGCAGCGTTCCGGTCAGAATCGCAGAAGACACAATCGCTGGCAGTTTTCCGCGTAACTTATCCCCCGCTACAAGGTAGACGCCAATTAGAAGTGCGCCGACTGTCGTTGTCGTCGTATAGATATCTACCCCGTGCCTTGCATTTTCAATCGCAGGAATGACGTTTAGCTGCGCATTTCCAAAGAGTATGTAACCCGAGCCCTGTGTGAAAGTCAGTATGAGAAATGCTACCATTGTCCCAAATATCATCATGTAGCCCGCGATTCCGTAATTCTCGGAAACCATAGCGTATATGATTCCGAGTGGAATCAGGAACAGCCACCACTGCGGTTCCTGGGCGGCGAACAGAAGAAAGATAATGAAAGCTCCAAAAGTGAAAGAGACCATGCTTTTGAGATCGAACCTTTTTCTCCAGACGAAGACTCCAGCTAGTAGCGCGAGTAGCAGAATCAACGGGTGATAAGCCTCGACCCAGGGAAAGTTGGAGATTATTGTGTAGGGAGTGTGGGGCTGCGAAAATAGAAGCGTGGATGAAGCTCCAACGGAAGCGGCTGAAATGAGATAGAGCACGTGGGACTCGGGCGGGTATACAAAGAGGAGCGCAATCGGGCAGAGCACCAGCAAGGGTGCGAGGATCTTGAAGGGCTTTGACAGAGATGATTTCATGAAAAGGAATGCGAGAGGGATGAGTCCGACGAGCTCGATCAGGGCAGATATTACAAAGGCAATAGAAGCTTTGAAGTCTTGTTTTGTTTCTCCATCTTCCTGGCGGAGCAGAAAAAGAAATCCGAGCACCAAAAAGGAAGCTGTTGCAGCTTCGTACTGACCCCAGACTGACGAGATATAGATTGAGAGCGGATTCAGGAGGTATGAGAGTGCGAGAACCTTGCCCATTTTACCATAGTCGTATTTCAGAAGCAGATAGCAGACAAACAGATCGGATATAATCGGAAACCCCTTCAGGAAGATGGATTCCACGAAGCCGGTCTGATGACCCAAGATCGTAAAATCCTTGAATCCACCCATCAGGAGCAGTGCATAGAATGAATAGGGGATCCAGTATAGAAAGAAAGTAAACGGAAGCGTAGGCCCAAGTGATGCATTCGAGACTCCGAACTCAAACCATCCCCTAGCTGACGTTGCGTAGACGTTTAGGTCAAAAGGTTGTGCTGTGACAGGCGCAAGGGCAAGCCTGCATACAATTCCGACCGCCACCGCCAGAACAACATGCCATGGTTTCAGAAAATCTTCTCCGCGCTTGTACTGCACGAAAATGAATAGAGCAACGCTTAGGGGAAGGAGGAACAGGAAGAAAATCAGGAACAGGTACCAACCGAGTGCGTTGGGAATTACCGATACAGGATCCGAGGGAGTAAATACGAATGACACGTTTTGAAGTTTGGCTTGGGTGATCTCCCCTGAGAGTGCAACCACAACAATTGAGAAATTTCCAGTGGGAGGAATATTATCGGAAAATACTTCTGGCGTGCCTTTTGGATAGAGGGAATAATCGTACGTCGCAATAGCCTGACTGTAATCAAACACCGCACCGGACCTGGCTGAAGAACCGTTCAACTGAAAGATCTCGTATCTGGTTCCGGGAGCGGCGGACAGCTGCAAATCGAGATCAATTCTGTTTAGGGCATACGATGGACCGCCACTTGGTAGGTTGTCAAACGAGAAATAAACAGAATGATATGAACCATTGGCGTCGAAGGGAATCAGGTTGTAGTCAAGAAACTCTAGATTCTCCAGAACAAGCTTAAACGGGGTGGAGGTTGTGGAAGGGACTCGCTCAACGTACATCTGCAGCTGGGTAACGTTTTGAGCAGTCACCCCTGTATTCATCTTGGACAGTAGCGCCATGTTGACCTGAATGTCTTCGAACTCTCCCGTTCCAATCCGGTGGTTCAGAATGTCGCTGTTGTTCCAAATGGGAATGCTTTTTCCATCAACTGTTGTGTAAAATCGAAGGCCGTACCCCACTCCCGCGGTGACTTCGACCTGTGCGAACATGATCGGGTAGCTTTCAAGATTGGCAAAGAGATCTTTTGTCATTTCGACCGAGGACGGCTTGGAACTGGGCGAGAAAGTACCAGAAAGTGTCGCTACGCTCGTGGTAGTCACTTGAGCAGATCCTAGTTGCGAGCCGAGCGTCCAAGAAGAGCCATTGTTCGTGTAGCCCACAGTGGGGTTAGGGGTTTCCGCATAGGTCCCCGCAATATAGTGCATTCCATCTACGATTTGGATGTTCTGCGGGGGGACATTGCCTGCAAGAAATAGGGTCAGAAGAACTCCTAATGCAATTACTACTCCGGCGATAATCTTCCAAAGCGAATGCCTGTTGCGTAGTGCAGACTTCGCGGAATTGAACGTTATCTCACTGAGCTCGATGAGTTTCTTCCTCAGGTCCAATTTTCGAGCTCCTCCCATACGGCCATCGACTGGCTCGGCTCGGACAAACTATGGATTGAATCGTAGGCACGCCTTCCCATCTCGCGTGCCGCTTCTGGGTTCTCAGCAAGTTCCGTCGCCCTTTTGCTTATCAGCGGTACGTCAGTTGGGTCGCAAAAGTACGAGCTCCTGCCGTCTTCGAGGAGCTCCTTCACACCGCTCCTCGTCGTGAGAATCGTCGCTTTCTGATGCAGTGCCGCTTCTGCCGGAATGAATCCAAAACCCTCGAACAGAGAAGGATGGATCAGAAAACTCGCAGCCGTGTAGAGGCTATGCATCATTGAATCGTTTGCACCATAATAGATGTGAAGGTCCACGTCCATGGCTCTTGCAAGTTGCTCGTACTGTTTCTTTAGGAGACCGGAACCCACGATCGCTAGAGAATAGGAGTGCTTCAGAGGGGCCATCGCCCTAATTCCAGCTTGAAAATTTTTATAGGGCACAAAAGCCCCAACCATCATAACGAAGGGTTGGTCCACGATGTCAATCGGAATGGTCTTGGCGGAGAGCAACCCACTTTCCACCGGCGGATAGACAATGACAGAGTCCCGGCCGTAAACGCTTTTGATATACCGCGCCTGATATTCGCTGTTTGAAATGATCTTTCCGTACCTAGTGACCGTGTCGTAGTCAATGACGCGTAGAACCTTCTTTGAAAAAGGAAATAGCGCCAGACCCAAGCTACCGAGTACTTTTCCGTAGAAGGACTTGGTCGTCGATTCGAATGTGAGGCTGACCTTTCGATAGTCTTCCCCGTGGAGCATATCAGAATATGCTGGCTCGAAAATGCTTCCAGAATACCATGCTGTCTTGCTCGCAAAACGATTGACTATTCGATATGCAAGCACTGGTTCTACGTGATGGTGGATTAGGATTCGGTCATATTCTTCGAACTCTTGGATGAGCCGTATTGAATCCGGGTCAGCCAGTGTTCTGGGAAGCGGCTTGAAGGTAATATTGTTCAGTTCTTCACGTGCAAACACGTGTTTGTCGGTGAAATCCGCGAAGAGGTCCACGTCCTTCCCGGCAGCCTTGAAGCAAGTATAGTGCTCGAGGGCGGCCCTCTCAGCTCCTCCAAAGCGCCCGAACGCTTGAATCAAAATAGCGAGCTTCATGACAATTCTCCTTTCCTGGGAGTTGGCTGAAAATATCGCGAAATAGCTCGATGAAGTGAAATTGATATGGTCTGATCGTTCCAGACCGCATGAACCCTGTGGAGGTGCTCTGGGATTTCCATTCTCTTATCCTTGTTTAGAAAGCGGCAGCGCCCTAAAGCAAATCAAATTGTTTCTTTCGGTCTGAAAACTTCATTTGATCTTTCTGATGAGAATATTTGGAAAATCTTATTCTGAGCTTCAAATTGCTTCTACCAAAAAGCAATGAAAGGATCAGGGGGAATATTAACGAGGTGTAACTTCGCTTTGTTAATTCTCGGAAAAATGAACTATAAACGCCTAAATATTTTCCGTTTTTCGTTACATATCGATCTAAAATTCTTGAATGCGATCTCGATAGTGGGCACTGTAGAACCCCTTCACATTTGCGAGATCAGTTTTCAACACTATCGATAGTGCCCATGTTAGATCATGCTGAATGTTAGTTTGGAACCAGAACCTGAAATTGAATTAGGAATCTGATTTGCTTTAAAGCGTAAAAGTTTCAGTTCCTTGGAAGCGGAATTGAAAAAGGATACTCGAATAGGAGTGATTTGTATAGGGGATTTTGGAAAAACCCATCTCAGAATATTAAAAGAGCTCCACGCGCTGCAATGTTTGTGCGATGTTGACGCAGCGCGAGCAAACCAACTCTCTGTGAAGTACAAGGTGAAAGCTTACACGAACGTAGAAAAAATGCTTGATAGCGAACACCTGGATGCGGTCACAATTTGCACTCCTCCCGCTACCCACTATGATATCGTATCTAAAGCATTGAAGAGAGGAATCAATACTTTTGTAGAACGACCGATGGTTGACACTTCCGTTGATGGGAAAAAACTTCTGGAACTGTCGAAAAGCTCTAGAGCCCTCCTGACGGTAGGGTACGTCGATAGATTCAATCCTGCCGTGATCGAAGCTAAGGAGGCGGTAGAGAGCCGAGAATTCGGAGAACCACTACTGCTGGAGTTTCATAGAGAAAAAAACCTGATTGCTACAGATCTGGGAATCACGGCAGACTCGAGCGCTGGTGATATAGACTTGGCTTGTTGGATACTCAATCAGGAACCAAGTTCTGTTATCGGAAGAGCGAATTCTCAGGACGAAGAGGATTTTGCTGTAATAACCCTCGGATTCGCACAAGCAAAATCAGCTTCCATAAGGTCTAACGGCGCCATAGCGGGAAGACAACTCACAATTCTTTGCACTAAAGGTGTTATCTCGATAGATTTTGCTTCGCAGGAAGTGAGATTCGACAGCGATAATGGAACGAGAATCTCTCGAAGCGAAATCAAGGAACCACTCACTTCGGAGGTTGAAGCATTTCTGGAATCGATTCGCACTGGAAAAGAACCACCTGTCCGCCCACTTGATGGATTGAATGGCACGATAATTATGGAAGCTGCCCTTCTTTCCGCGCAGCTCGGTGAACCGGTTATTCTTGGTGATGCCATGGGTCATCAAGAAGGTGGTTCAAGATACTGGCAGCTACCACTTGGGGAGAGCAAGACCATGATGCCTACTATAGCGGGATAATTGCACCTCGAAAGTGTGACTAGAAGTCGATTAGCAATTGTAAAAATGACGTTCCTGGGCTCGACAGATATTTACATGTTCATCTTGTGCCCTAATTTTAATGTATGTGAACCTGCTTCGCTGTCGCTTTTGAG
>JASHSF010000239.1 GCA_030036955.1 Nitrososphaerales archaeon | reverse complement strand
ATCGATTCGTCAGCTCTCTTACCGCGCCCGTGAAAATTTGAACCGAGGAATGAAAATTCCTTTTCGTTCCACCCGGCCGCGATCGCGAGCATGAGCCGTCCGTGGCTGAAACGATCGAGGGACGCAAGCTGTTTTGCGACAACTACGGGATTTCGCATTGCGATTATGAGAGAGGATACGCCGAGTTTTACTTTCTTCGTTTGAGGGGCAAGGTAGCATAGAGTTGCAATGCTATCGAATATTCTCTCATACGGCGTGCCGCTCTTGCTGGGCATCAAGATATGATCCGTAGCCCAAATTGAGTCGTAGCCAAGCTCTTCCGCTTCGAGCGCAACTTCACGTAAAGACTCTAGTGTCAAGGACACACCGTAATTTGGGATGCAGACTCCGAACTTCATTATGTTTAGAAATCCTATCGAGCCTTAAAAGCAAGTCCAATGCGAAAAGTGATTGTCTCTTGGCGACTAGTAAATAGTATGCTGAATACCAAGGGTCGTGTGATTTAGTCAATGCAGTCCTATAGAACCTGCCCCGAAGCTAACAATCTAGTTTTTACTAAAATATCATGGTGAGTTCAGGTGACTCATTGAAATTCAAATCTCAAGGTACGCGGTTATAAAGTCCTGAACCATTAAAAAATTCATGACCAGAACGATTTACGAGCGATTTACTAGATCCTTTCAAAATCATACGAAGCTTAGCATTATGCTCCTTCTCACACAAAAGAAGGAGATGACCGTGACACAAATGTCAAACTACATCGGAGTAACCAAGACTAACTTGTACAATTCAATTGTTGAACTTGTGAGGGATGGAATGGTATCAGAACCGGTTATTCAGGTGAAAAAGAACTACGTCGAAAAGTATTACCGGCTCAACACATTAGCTTTCAGAGCGATTGATCCCTTTGAGTTGCAAAAGAGATATAATCAAGGCGCCGGTTCCAGCGAGTACAAGGGTCTTCTCGAATCCTTTTTCATCTGTTTCAGTCTATACTTCAAGATATACGCTCATGTCATTAGCGAATCTTCCAGAGACAAATGGGAAGAAGTATCAAAAGAGCTCAAGGAAGAACGCATTCTACTGTCGGCATTGAGTTTGGATGATGAGCAGTATGCTTACGAATTAAAAGAAATACGCACTCTGCTAAAGCAACGGCTCATAGCTAGAGAAAAGACAGCCAGACAAAAGACAACCGCGAGAGCATCGGACTATTTCAGTAACGATAACAGGATCTTCGTCATAGCACTTCCTAAATCGGTAGCACGTTTTGTTACGTAGCACATATAACTCTGGTTATACGTATAAAATTCCATCTGCGAACATTTAACTAGCTACTTTTTCATTCGCCTCATGAATGTGTTCGGTAGTGAAGGTGAGATCTAGGTGCAAGAAGAAATTGATGTCAGAGAAATGATCGTCGAGATTGCAGTAAGTGACATCGCAAAGTCGCGCGAGTGGTATTCGCGACTATTTGGTAAGAAAGGGCCAGATCTGGAACCTTTTGCAGGAAATGTCGAATTCAAGCTTGGAGGAGCATGGGTGCAGATCGTTAGCGGCAAGGTGCAACCCTCATCAAGCTGGAATCTTCAACTCGAGGTACGAGATCTGTCTCGAGAAAGAGAACGGATACGTGCCGAGGGGTTTGATGCGACCGAAATCCGGGGAGTTCCCAATGTAATCAGCTTCTTCGACCTTAAAGATCCGGATGGTAATAACATGCGTTGGTTTCAGGTTTTGACCTCGGATCCTAAGGTAGTTGGCAATAGGACTTGAGTTTCAATCTTTTGGAATGAGCTCTTTTGGCTGCGAAAGATTTTCCACACAAACGTGCGAAAAGTAGATCTGCGACAGCAACAAGTGTCAAAATTTTCTAGTTTTTTTTCGAAAACAGTTATTGGGAATTTTTTGATTTTTTCTAAACTATGCCCAAAGAGGGAAGGATCGACGTGGCAGAGCAAGCCATGAGAACACCGATAAAGCAGACAGAATGGCAGAGCACATAGCGGAAAGCGAAAAGGAAAGAGGAGTTTCGGACAGGCGGGCTGAAGAGATAGCCTGGAGAACTGTGCATAAAGATCTACCACACGAAGAGCGCGAGGATAAGGAAGACTAGGGCGCCAAGCTAGCACCCGTTCAGAGTGAGGAGTATGCTAGCTCAGGCTCTGTTCGCTGAACTTGTTTCCGAATTTGTCTACGAAGGCAAGTTCACTTAGGGGGACTCGTTTCTTTTTCTTGCCGCTTACTTTTTTCTGGGGATATCCAAAACCGACCACCGCGCTTATTTCCATCTCGGAAGGGATCCCAAAGTCATTTCGAAGCTTCTCCTCTTTCACGCCGGTGAAAATTCCAGTCCCGACCCCCCGGTTCCAAGCGGCAAGCTGCATGTCTTGAACTGCGCGGCCCGCATCTATTGCGTGGCCGTTGACTTTCGGATTGGTAAGAATTATGACGGCGAAATTTGCCCCTGCAACCCATCCACCGCTCGTGCTGTCTGCGGAGAGCCGCTGAACCGCATCCTTTTTCTGGAGCAGGAGGAATCGCCAGTGCTGAGTGTTGCTTGAGCTCCCGGTCATTCGGGCAGCTTCCAAAACCTCAGACTTTACATCCCTCGGTACCGACTTGTCGGAAAATTGCCTAACCTCGATTTTGGTTTTGATTGCCTCCAAGGTGTCCAAATTTGATCGTCTCTTAGTCTATGACTTCGCCGAAATCCTGAGTTATTAACCCGATTGGACGCAAGTAAAAGTAGCGTGGAGTCGCAGTCGACTAGATGGATAAATCCCAATCAAAAGCAATAGCTGGGTCGGGATGTGACTAGATACTGAGAAAACCCGGTCAAGAAATACGCGCTCACCCCTATCCTAATACGTAGGCTGGGCGTATAGAACCAAGGAATGTCAGAAGAAACAGTTACAGGCGCAAACATTCAGACTCGGGTTCTTTCGGTGCAGGAAAACGGGCAAAAGGAAGAAGCAGCAAAAGAGGATATTCTGGAAATCGAGCTCCCTACGGGAAACGACTTAGCGGTGCTTCAGGCCTTGGGCGGAACGCTTGGACCCTACGAAGAATCAGGCAGAGTTTCATTTCAAGGCATTAGACGAAAGCTCGGTCTGCATCAGGAGACGCTTTCGAGGTCGCTTCACAGGCTAGAGAGAGAAGGATTAATCCAGAAGATCAACCAGGACTATGCAATCTCCGAAAGAGGAGAAAGCATTGTTGCTGGAATTAAGAGCCCCCAAGCGCTGCCAGCAATTTTTGGAGAGGTGTACGCAATTCCGATAATGAGAGCCATTATTCCTCCCGATGCTAGCATCTCGGAGATAGAGCGCTCGCTCAGCCACAGGTGGTTCGGAAGTCTCCGCTGGTTCGGATCATCAAAGAGGGAAGATTCCACCATTTTGAGTTGGATTACCGAGGACGGAAAGATCAAGCTTTTTGCGAGAATCTCCGAGGGTTACCTTTCGATCGAGAGCGAAGCAACGACCAAAGATGCCATGACTCAAGCGGTAGCTGCCGCCTACGAAGTATTCGATCATATTTCTCATCACCTTCGCACGCAGAATACGACAGTCCTGTTTGCCACCCAGGACAAGAACGCTGCCGCCGGGTACTTCCACGTCGCCTGAGTTAATCTAGACCGATTTCAGGATCTTCGCCAAGAGCTTCTTTGAGTGAGGTTTTGAGACCTTCGAGCCTCTTAGCATCGAGTCCCTTTCTTTGGAATTTATCAATTTCAAGCTGGAATGGAACCACTCTGCCGTGGGGACCGACAACTTTGTCTGAAAAGCAAACTATCTTGTCCTCGAGCGTTCGGGGAATGTAATCCCCTTCCGGAAAGTCAAATTTCCTCGCTTCTTCCTTTGAAATTCCGGCGCCGACGTGGCGGGATATTATTCTAGCTACGCTTTCGTCTACTCCCTTTTCTCTCAGTAGCTCGGCGCCGACGTATCCATGAGCTACGGTCTGCGTCCTCGATCTTCCAATATCGTGCAGGAGAGCTGCGGCATATACAGATTTGAAGTCGATATTCACTCCTTTTGCTTGAAGCTTTTCCGCGATCTCTTTTGCAGCGCGGGCGACGGCTTCGCAGTGCTCAATTACTTCCTTGCTTGAGCCAAGATCTTCGTGAATTTGGAGAGCCTGAGCGCGATCTGGAATCAAATTACATGTCATCTCCTAGCTGCCTTGGCAAGGTTAAAGCTGAAGCGGACAATCAGATGAATTCCTAAAGCTAGATCGGAACTCAAAAACCAAAAAGCATATCCATCCAAACCCACCATACCCTGCCCCTCGATGCAAGTTGAAGGAAGTGGACTTGGGAAAGGAGCTACACTCAATCCTCAGGCTTCCTTCTGCAATTGAAGACAACAGAGTAATCAAGATCTATGCCACATGCGCTTCGTGCGGTAGGCAAATTCTGGGAAGCGAGCTTGCCATTTGCCGCCTCGTCCAGCAGTCGAGGGATGCTGAGTCATTTATTAGAAAAGCAAACGCACTGGTTTACAGACGCTCTACGCTTCACGAGGAAAAGTGTCACTGGGGCATACCGACGCTGAAATCCCGGTTCCAAGCTAGTCAGAAACAGCTCGTTCTCATCCCTCAAGTGAGGAGCAGACGAGAGTGGCAGCTCAGGCGCCAGATGCTCCGGCTAAGCCAAAGAAATTAAGCTCTCCGGCTTTGACAAATTCCAGTCTGCCTGATGCTGACAAGACTCGCCAACATAATTATCGGCCGACCCTGCTTATCTCCTAACCGGAATATTTCCTGCTCTAAATGAGGCTTTAGTTTGTGCGGACTCTTAGCTTACGTCGCTTTGAATCTCGCTTTCTTTCAAACGCCACTCCTAAGTAGAATGAGAGAACAACCGTTCCACTTACCGCGGAAACTATTACGAGATCATAGGTCGATGTGCCGTACCTGCCAGTTACCGCGTCCACCAAGTTGGTCGAAACGAAATAAATCAAAAGTGCAGCATCCACAATGAGTACAAATAGGGAAAGTATCTGAATGACTCGCTTGATCGCTTTCTGGGCTTTTTGCATTCCAACTGTCCTCTTTTTTTCGTGTTACTGTATTATTACTGTAATATTACAGTAACCGAACACACACGTAGTAAGTATGTAAGGATCGCTATCAAGAGAAATAGCAAGACTTTTTTGGAACAGGTCGCTTCAGAAGTTATTGAGAAGTGATTGAATGACAGGACTTCAGACTCAAGATAGTGAGGCTGGAGTTACTCTTCACGATATCGACAGTGCAGCAATCCGGATTCGGGGCTACGCCTTCCGAACTCCCGCTTACAGGGCTTATTCGGAACGAGACCTTTCGCTGAAGCTAGAGTCATTCCAGCCGGTTAGATCTTTCAAAATTCGTGGCGCTTCAAACAAGATCCTCTTGATTCCGCCTAAGGAAAGGGAAGAGAGGGGAGTTATTACTGCATCGTCAGGAAACCACGGCCTCGCCGTTGCATACGTATCGAATTTACTTGGCATAAAAGCTACTATCGTGCTACCAGATACCGTGATCAAGGACAAACTAGAATGGATTCAATCACTCGGAGCGAGGACAGTCCTTTATGGTAAGCAGCAGGACGAGCGGGCACGAAAGGCGGAAGAGATCAGGCAAAACGAAGGTCAAATTTTCGTCCAGCCATTTAACGACCCTGAGATTGTCGCCGGGCAGGGGACATGTGCACTGGAAATTCTTGAAGATGTTCCCGACGTGAGAACAATATTTGTTCCCATCGGCGGCGGCGGCCTCATTAGCGGCATCGCGCTTTGCACAAAATTAAGTCACAAAGAAGTAAAAGTGATCGGTGTGCAGCCCGAGGGCTCTGCTTCCATGTACGAGTCATGGGAGAAAGGGGAATTGACTACAATCAAGGAGAGCAAGACGATAGCGGACGGCCTGTCCGTCAGGAGGCCCGGCGACATCACATACTCTTTGGTAAAGCGCTACGTCGATGATATTGTTCTCGTAAGCGACGACGAGATACTTTCTGCGACTCGTCAGCTCCTCAGGAAGGAGCACTTGCTTGCCGAACCCTCAGGCGCGGCCGCACTCGCGGGATTCTTAAAATCGAAAAAGACCGGAAAATCAGTTGTGGTTGTATCTGGGGGAAATATCTCTAGAGAAGTTCTTGCAAAGGTGATTGCGGATTAAGGTCGCCGTGCTTCTTCGGACAGATCCTCCAGTCCGATAAAATTAGGTCGATTTTCTTTGTATTAATTCTCAAAGAGCTAATTTCAATTAGCTAATTTCAACCCACCAATCTAAAAAGTCCAATGGAGGAATCGCAAATCCCTCAAGGCAGTTTGATTTCTAACAGATCTGCTAAACTATTGGTTTTTCACACAATCATTGACTTGGCTTTGAAGGGAAAGTTCGCCCACATTTCTGATTGCCACATTGGAGCTTGGCGAGACCCGAAGCTGCGTGAGCTGAACGACTTTGCCTTTAGCAAGTCACTCGACATTTGCATCGAGCGAGCCGTCGACTTTGTGATAATTTCCGGAGACATTTTTGATGTGGGAATCCCCGAAATGTCCTCGGTTAGATCAGCTGTTAGAAAGCTAAAGGAACTTGGCGACGCGGGAATTTCGGCGTATGTGGTATACGGGAGCCACGATTACAGTCCTACAACCGTTTCATTTGTCGATGTACTCACGGCGGCGGGCCTCTTCATGAACGTCGGCGAGTTTGTGCAAAGAGAAGTGGTCGATAAAACTGATCCGCAAAAAGTAAGAAGAAAAATTGCTTTGCACCCGGTAATCGACGGGAAAACTGGCGCTAGCATCACCGGACTCCCGGCTCGCAGGGGCGGCCTCGAAAAGTCATTTTACGGGCAGGAAATCGAACCTGGAATGCAATCAGAGGACACTTTTTCAATATTCGTTTTCCACGCAAGCGTCAATGAGCTCCAGTCGCTCAACATTCCGATCGAGCAGAGCGTTTCCCTGAGCGAGCTGCCGAAAGGGTTCTCCTACTATGCTGGCGGTCATCTCCACAAAAGATCGGAGGGAAAAATCGGGGAGGCTCCGGTTGTATATCCCGGTCCTCTTTTCGGAACGACCTACGCAGATCTCGAGCTCACATCAAAGGGCGAAGGTAGAGGCTTCGCTGTCATTGAATTCGAGGGCGCTAAAACGACGGAAATCGAATACGTCGATCTTCCGCTTCCGAGGATTATCTCGAAAATCTTCTCCGCCGACGAGAAAACCTCCATCCAGCTCCAAGATGAGATCGAGAATTTTGTAACCAAAGAATCGCTCAACGTAAGGAACACCATAGTGCTTCTAAAAGTCCGAGGTGCGTTGTCATCCGGAAAACCCTCTGACATTGATTGGTTTCGCTATCGAACAACGCTATTCGAGCGAGGCGCGACAGTCGTCAACATCAATCGGATCGCTCTTACAACAGCAGAGGCAAGAAAACTCGCGTTGCTCGGCGCAGCAAGTAGGGAAGAGATAGAATCGAAGCTATTAGAGCAGCACATTGGATCAGCGCTGGCGCCCTTGGCTGTAGTTTCCGGTTCAGAGGGCGTTCTCAGAGGGACCAGACTCCTACGCGCCCTTAAGATTGAGCGCAGAGAAAATGAGACACGCCAAACTTTTGAGAAAAGAGTCTGGAAGGAAGTGACTCAAATTCTTTCTATTGAGGAAGAGGAAAATCAATCGACTCTAACGCCTGCATCGTAAGAATTTCTCAAAACCTGGCGCTCCCCCGTGATACTAAAGTCAATTATTCTCCAGAATTTTCGCAGCTACGGCGAGCAGCCAGTAACGATCGAACTGGGGCGAGGTGTCTCACTTTTCGAAGGCGACATCGGGAGCGGCAAGTCGACCATTCTCTACGCTGTAGAGTTTGCGCTCTTCGGTCTGGGCGAACTTGAAGCAAAGCACATCCTCAGAGCCAACGCCGACAGCGGCAAGGTCGCTCTCGACTTTGAAGTGAATGGCCAAGAGTACACCGTCGTAAGGGAGATCGATAGAAAAAGAGGTGTAAAGGCCCCCACCTTACAAACTCGCGGCTGGATCCGCGAGCCAGGCGAGTCTTTGAAAGAGCTTTCTCCTACAGAGCTCAGGTCACGAGTCCTTCAAATTCTGAATTTCAGAGAAAAACAAAACGTCAGGGCGTCTTCAAGAATATTCAGGTACGCTATTTTCACGCCGCAGGAGCTGATGAAGGAAGTATTGGCGCAACGGCCGGAAGAGAGGCTCGAGACGCTGAGGCGGGCCTTTGGGATCGAGGATTACAGCTTTGCAATTGCGAATACCGAGTCCATCCTCTCGCAGCTCGACACTCGAGTGCGAATTTACCAAGAAAATGCGAAATCTCTCCCGGACAAGCAGAGCGAGCTCTCGCGCGATAAATCTGAGCTCGCGAGTGACGAGTCTTCTCTTGCAGTCGAGGGGAGGAAGCTTGCGGTGATCGAAAGGTCGATGGCCGAAGCTGCCTCGCGATTGTTCGTTCTTGAAGGCGAGAGCAAGAGGATAATCCAGTTGCAGTCGCAGATCCCTTTGCTCGAAAACTCACTGGCAGAGCTTCTTCGAGAGCTTACGATTGAACGCAGCGAGCTCGAACATAGTCAAAGGTCGCTGCTCGAGATCGAAATTGCAGAGAAAAAGCTTGTGTCTTACAAAGCCCAGTACGACGAATATAATTCGCTCAAGGATGGGCTTCGCGAGCTCGACGGTTTGTACCTAGAGCAACGCAAACTTTCCGAAGAAATTGCGCGCCTCTCGGAAGCAAGCACGGCAAGGGAAGCTAGAGCAATGGCTGAGCTGGCCTCAGCTGAAAAAGAAATAATTGAGCTTCAAAGAAAAATAGAGTCGTTCGACAAAGAGACTTCTGGTGTCGAAATTCTTGAGAGGCATTTAGCAGACATCGAGAATCGAATGCAGGAACTGTCCGGCGTACAATCCAAAGCAGAAGAAATCAGCTCGAAAAGGGGCTCCACCCAAACCCTAATTTCCTCCATGTCGATCGAGCTGGACCAGACGAAAAAGAAGCGTAGTGCTCTTGATGGACTTACGAAAGAGTCAACATGCCCCCTTTGCGGACAGAACCTAAGTCCAGAGCATCTTGCCTCAGTTGCAAAACAGTTCGAGTCCGACATCGAGTCGCTCGGGTACGGGATCGAGCGCTACCGCAACTCACTCTCCGAGTTGGAAAGCGAAACGAGAGAGGTAAATGCCTCAAAGAGCGAATACCAGGTACTGCAGGCTGAGCTAATTCGCACGGAAAACCAACTCGTCCGCATAAAGGAAGTTTCCTCCCAGAAAGATATCGCGAAGGCGAGGCTTGAAAATCTAGGAGAAAGAAAACGCGAGCTCAGCGAAAATTTGCAAGGCGAAGCTATTGTTGAGGAAAGGCTTTCGCTATCGTCTCTAAATTCTAAGCGCGATGTCCTTTTTTCACGGCTCGAAAATTACGAAACCATCCAGAGCAGAGTGCGCGAGCTTGAGGATCTGGGGGTAGTTAGGTCGTACCAAAACGCTGAGCTCACAGCCTCGAAGAAAAACGAAGTGCTCGATCTTATTCAGAAAAAAGAGAAAAGATTCTCAGAGCTCTCCGGTCAGGTCACGTCCAAGAGGATTGAAATAGAAGAGAAAAAGAGAGAGCTCGAAGAGGCCGAGCCTTTGATCTACGAGCAGTCGAAGCTCAAAGAGCAGTTGGAGGTATTTCGGAGCGAGCAGCCGGTGATCAAGGGAAGGGTTGAAAGGTTGTCTGAAAGGGTAGCTCAAGAAACGTCTAGGATAAGCGAGCTCGAAGCCGAAGTTACGAGACTTCGCAAAGCGTCTGAGCGGGCAAATTATCTCAAAGGAATTTCTGCGTGGCTTTCTGCGACTTTTCTCCCAGCAATCTCCGACATCGAGAGGTACGTTATGGCTTCGGCCAATGACGAGTTCAAGGATATTTTCCAGAGAATTTTCTCAAAGCTCGTCGATGAATCCGATCTTCGGGTGCAGGTCGACGATCGTTTCACACCAATAATAGAACAATCGGGCTACGAGCTCGACGCCACGAGCCTTTCGGGAGGCGAGCGAAGTGCCGTCGCCCTCGCTTACAGGCTCGCGCTCAATTACATGGTGAAAAGAGTGAACGACGCCATGCGGCAGGCAAACCTGTTGATTTTGGATGAACCGACGGAGGGCTTTAGTCCGGAGCAAATTTACAGATTTAGAAACGCGCTGGAGGAACTGGCTTCGGATCAAGTGATCATCGTATCTCACGAGAGAGACCTCGAACCAATTTCGGACCGGGTCTACAGAGTTGAAAAAGTGAACGGAGAGTCGGTCTTAACCGTGATTAGTTGATCGAATCAACCAATCTTGTTTGCTTCTTGATCTATTTTCGCTACTGCGGAGTACACGCAAGCACAAATTTGTCTCACCTTTTCGTACAGCGGTGACACGTCGTTCGAGATCCACTCCGACTGCCCCTCGATCTCCTTACGATCTTTTCCTTTCTTCACAATCTCCGAGAATTCGCTCTTGAGTTCCCCGGCAACCGGCTCTGAGCTGATCTCCCGAATCAGGTCAATGTAGAGGTCGATGCTCTCAAGGATCGTGCCGAGGTAGTTGTTTCCGAGCCTTTGAAAGTCCTCATAGTTGGAGCTCTTCTGGGCCTTGTCAAGCTGCTTTGCGAGGTCCTGGCGCCTCGTGTCGAGAATGCTGAGTTTCTTGCTAATGCCGTCCATCTTAGACGCCTTCGTTTCGACCGAATTTGCGGCAGTCCTTGAGACAATCGCTTGATCGTCGCCATCTGAATCGAGGTCGTTGATATCGCCGTGCTCTTTGAGGCTCGGTCTCCTGGCTCTCGTATTTTTTGTCAAATTGAAAGGGCGTTAACCTACCTGATGAACTCTGGCTTCCTTTGGGGACATTATGTAATGAAAAACTAGCTGATATTGGTTTCTGCCGCTACGGAGACAGCATGAAAACTGTGACAATCCGAAAATATATAGACACGCCCGACCATGGGACTG
>JASHSF010000238.1 GCA_030036955.1 Nitrososphaerales archaeon | reverse complement strand
GAAGGGCAAACCGGTAGTCAGTGAAAATACGAAATTTATCCGTCTGCAAAAGTCCAGTTAGTAGGCGAAGTCTTCTAGGTTTATAATCCGTTTGACTAGATCGCGAGATGACCTCGAGTTGTATAGTTCGAATATGATCGCGCTCAACTCGACAAGTCTCTCTACAATTTCTCTAGTTTTCATATTCATACTGGTTATGACTTCTCAAAACAATATATGCTATCAAAAGGAAATAGAATATTCTTTGAGTATTCGATCCCATTTCCAATCTCTGACCTCCAAGGTAGGATCTGTTTGGGCCCTGCCCTGATAGAAGTCGCTGCTATAGTTGAAGTTTAACTAGAGTGATACAGATCGTACGTAAAGGTAATCGGAGAATTGTTCAGAGCGTAAGTTACATTCATTTGCAGGGCCGTAAAGCTTTGCGGGCTGGTTGAATTCGGCAGGCTTACGTTGAAAACGACGTACTGATATTCGAACGGATTCGCGAGCGCAACAGAGGACATATTGGTGGGAGGCTGATTGCATCCCGAGCTTTGGTAAAGCCCGGTTATGTTGTAACCCGCGGTGCTGATCTCAGTCGCCTTTCTGAGGCTCACCAGACAGGAAGTAACATTAACCGATACGGGCTGTGCTGCAAAGATGAAGTCCGCTTGACCGACATTGGCAGCAACATAATTTGATTCCACTGGAAAAATGGGGTCAAACGGGGAAAGAGCGTAAGGAACGGACAGGTTTCTCTCTTGAACTATGAATAGTGCCGCGGTGATTCCGTAGCCAATGATAGTTGCGGTTGAAGTAGTTGTACTGGGTTTCTGATAGATCGAATACGCTGCCGCCCCAAGCGAGGAGGCGGCAATGATAGTAGCTAACACTATCACTGTAAAAATAATCTTTTTCATAGACCGCCAGACCCTAATTTCTCAGTCGTTTTCAATTTCCTCACCGAAGGGAATTGCGACGTGCCTGTATTCGCCGGGTCCCAGCCACTTCGGAGGAGCTTTTACAGCGAGCTCGGGATGGAAAGATCGCAGTCCGCTAACACTTCGAGGACCCTTGCTAAAGTCAAAGGGCGTATGAGTGAGGAAATCGTTGGCGACTGTATCTAGACCGTTGAGCGAGGGCAAGCCGTATTCCACCTCAAGAGTCTTCAAAAACGAAGTAAAGTCATATTGAGTATTGTCGATGTATCCTTTCTTCGCGTACGGCGAGATCATCATGGCGGGCACCCTGAAGCCGTAGTAGTATCGGTTCGGGTCGCCGCTGACATCTACCTGTTCCTGCGGCGGATGGATCGGCGCCGGTTCGACGTATGGCGGTGGAACGTGATCATAATATCCGCCATAATCATCCCAGCACAGTAAAATTGCGCACGAATTCCAAAGATCAGTGTTCGCCATGATCTTGCTGATAATCGGGCCTGTCCAGTTCTGGTAGCCTGTTTCCGGACCAGCGGGCGGATGCTCACTCCAAGCGCCTGGTGGCGCACAGATCCAAGTTACTTGCGGGAACTCTGATTCCGGCCCGGTGACGTCAGTCAGAACGTTCGTGGCAGGTACATTGTTTTGCTTGTAGTACTGCTCGTAGTTCTTCCAGTATCCCAGTACGCTCCAATAGTTGCCTTCGTTGAAACTGCCGTAGTATCTCCAGGAGATGCCCTTCTCGTTGAGCAGATCGGGCATTGTGGGACACGTAAAGGATCCCATCGGAGGCACAGCCGGACTGAGGGGAGGGTTGTCCCCGCAGACGCCAGCGCAAATGTTGACTAGATGGGATGGCAGTGAATAGCCCATCCACGAGCCATAGAAGTTGTCAAACAGGACAAATTCTGACGCGAGCGTCCAGTAATCGGAAATGCCTGGGACTGTATTCGGATAGTAATGGAGCGGCGTCCAGTCATCGGATGAAGGGCATCCAACCATTGTGGGCTCGTTGATTATGAAATCATCGGGATTCATGAGGCCGTTGTTCCAGGAGTGAGAGGCAGCTACTTCGGTGTGGTTTGCCCCGCAGTCATTTTGGTTGGTTGTGGGAACTCCAACTGGATTGCTGGAATTGGCGCCAGGGTAGTTCGTGAAGTACATCGAAAAGGTCCTGTTTTCCTGCATTATCATGATCCAGTGCTTGATCGGTGTAGTTTGAGTGAGCGGCGATGGCGGCTTGGATTGCAGACGGCTGTATCCCAGATCCACTCCTGCCGCCGCCGCTGTGGCAACTGCTCCTGCTATCGCGGCTTTCTTCAGAAAGTTTCGTCTCGAGGAAACTTTGGAGCTTTGAGGGCGCTCTTTTTCCTGCGAAGACTCTGAGTCAGTCAACGAATGCGAACTAGATACGCTGGGGATTATTATGATATCCCACAAGCTTGCAAGGGATCGAAATCTTCGGAGTCACTTTACAGCGAGATAAATGGTTCAATTGCAAAGGCACTCCAAATTTTTGTGGCAGAAAACTCAAATGAATAATCGAAGCCTCAAAACGCCGAATTGACCAAGCAAACAGAAGGATGGATGGAAGTTGATTACTAATTGACCTTACAGGACGCTGGACGCCCAAACATTTGAGTTGCCAATGGTTTTGTTTGGACTGCCAAGATAGCCTTTGTTTCTTAGCTGTTCTACCAGATGCCACGAAAAAGCGGGCGCTCCGGTAGCGCCCGGCGAGTTGTAATTTAGGATGTGTACGGATTTGTCGTCGTACATTTCAACTGCCTCGGGTACAAATCCCTTATTGTCAATGACCGAACTTCTGATTCCGGCAATCCCCCGCTCGCTCAGCAGGCTGGTGTTCAAATTCGGCAGGAAAGTTCTAACCCTCTCGCACATTGCATCCTTTGAGAAGGAACTCTTCGCTTCGTGCCACACGAGCGAGAGAAACGTTCCGTTGGTGAAGAGCCTGAGCTTTGGAACGTTTGGTCTCTCGAAGAGCTTTGTCAGGATTTGCAATTTCTTCTCCGACAAGCCCTCGTAGGCGCTCGGACCGAAAACCAGAACCGCGTTGGGTCCAATTTCCCTTGATTCGCTTGCCCTGACAATAAAGTGTGGATCGAGAAAAGGGAACTCCCTGAACTTTGGCACGGAGTAGACGTTTCTTTTGATCTTTGATCCGAAGCTTGGATTCACAACCCAGTACTCCCCCCTAAAGTGCAGATCTGTAAATTGCTTCCCCAAACCGAGCGAGTGCGCGACGTCGATTGAGCTTCCGCCAGCCAGATTGATCAGGAGCTTGCATGATACTTGGAATTTTTGATGGTCTTCTTTACGACGCACTTCGAACCTGATCGCGTCCGGCTCTGCGCGAAAGTTGCTAGCCATGGATCCGGGGAGAAAATTTACTCCAGCTTTCTTTGAGAGTTCAAAAACGCTGTGCGAGAAAGCGCCGTAATCTACCGAGGTGTCCGTTTTCGAGTAAAAAGCGCCGAGGCACTTTACTTCGGGTTCGAGCTCCTGAGCTTCGCTTTTTTCAAGGACTGCGAATTCCTTTTCGTCCATTCCGTTTTGCGAGGACCAATCGCGGTAGCGATCCATGACCATAAGATCGTCTTCGCGCATTGCGACTTCAAGCGTTCCGGCTTCTTTCCACGGAAGGGAGTACTTGATTGCGAGTTCCTTCCACAGGTAGTACGATTTCTCTGCTGAAGCGGCGAAGATTTTTTTCTTTTCCGGATCGAGGTAAAATGGTCTGTGGATTACGCCTGTGTTTCTCGAGCTCGCGTGGCGGGCAATTTGATCTTCTTTGTCAATCAGTGCAATTGAAGAGTCGTAGAGCATCGAGAGCCAGTAGGACGTGCACACGCCCAGCACTCCGGCTCCAATGATGGCGACGTCGTACGATTTCACCGGAGTCATGGCTCATCAACGAAGCAGGCTGGCGGCAACCATATCGGACTAGTTGTGGATGCGGGATATAAGCGCGAGAAAAAGGCCTGCTCGAAGTGAAGCCTGCAACCGATAATGAACCTAAATGACCCCGCCGGTAAAATTTCCGAACCTACGCTTTAAATAGTCACGACGACTCTTTTTGAGGAGATTTTATGCCCTAAAATTAAACGTTCCACTAGTGACACTCATATTCCATCAAATTCTTTAGGGCGTACCAAGAGCTATAAAGCTGTGAGGATAACTGATGGCGCAAATGCCATACTTTCGATAATGATTGTGGTTTAACTACCATTGAGTTATACTGTTAGGGAAAAAGGATTAGTTCAATCTACTTTTTTGATCTAGTTAGCGAGAAAGCGAATCAGCGGTGAGCTTTCACACTACATGTGCTCACTTTATAGGAACTCTCTTTAATTCGCTAACTTGATCGAACGCTTTATCATCGCCGACAACAGCGGAATCAAGAGAGAGAGCAGATGCCGCAATCAAACTATCTAAAAAACTGAGACCGTTTTTCGATTGGATTTCTGACGACAGCACGAGAAGATCAAGATCAATCGTCTTCTCCTCCTTGATATCAGTAGAAGAAAAAAATTCGCTCAGTGCAAGAAGGCTCTCCTTGATTTCCTGGTCTTTTCTTCCTCTCGCCTTCAATACGAGCTCGAATTCGAGTATGCTGGTATCGGTAACCACGAGCTCTTGCTCTGATCGGAGAACTTTGAGGGCGGCAGAGTGCTTGGGATCGCGAGGGTTGAGCGCGAAGAGAACTTGCGTATCAAGAACGGGCATTCTTCATCGCCCAACGTTCGGTTCTCTTTTCTTCTTTCCTTTCGTTGTATGGCTCGCCGATAACACGCTCCAAAATCTTGAGAGGATCGCGAGGTATGGGTTCTATCACGACTCTCCCTTCGTCGGCTCTTACCACGACCTGTTGCCCTTCTTTCAAGTTCACCTTCTTCCGAATAGATTTTGGAACAACTATGCTGAAACGCTTTCCAACCCTAGCGCGTTCTGACATCTTGCAATTCATCAGATTAGTAATTTAAAGTCTGAAATAGATACTTTCATCGGATCTTATCGACGTGGTTCCAATGTCGTAGCGACTTGCTTCCACATCATCTTTGTTGCTCATTGATTGAAACTCGGTAAGGATGGCGGGGGTGGATGGATGGCATTAATCCCTCATTTCTTGCCGTTTCTACTAATCGTGCTTTCAATTTCAGCTTCGGCATCAGCGATAGAATACTTCAAAGTCACATTTCTTTTCCGAAGCTCATCGAGAAACTTCCAGAGAGAGATCCCGGCAATTTTCGATGACTGTTCGAGCGATCGCTTCTCTTTGACATATTC
This sequence comes from Nitrososphaerales archaeon, assembly GCA_030036955.1. GTDB lineage: Archaea > Thermoproteota > Nitrososphaeria > Nitrososphaerales > CADDZS01 > JASHOD01. Next base: position 1,130 of record JASHSF010000238.1, on the reverse strand, counting down.
GTCAACGGCGATATCGAGTCGAGTCTCGTAAAGTCCTTTGTTCACGAGTTTTCGGATAAGCGTCGATTGGTCTTCTCCCGTAAGAGCCTGGAGCTCCTCGAGGGATTTTTTCATGTTTTTTGGGATAACGAATGAAACTCGCTCAGTCAATTGTCTCGTACCAAAGAATGAAGATACTCTAAATAAAACTCCGGAGCATAATAAAATATGCCCAAGAAGGGAAACGATCTAATCGTTGTCGATCCCTCGATCTGCAATGGAAGGCCCGTAATTAGAGGCACATATACTGGATGTCTTGATCTATGTCTCAGTTTCCGATATGGATACTGGGCTGGTAATCTCGAATAATTGAAAGTTCTTATCACGGGCGGGGCGGGGTTTATCGGAAGCCATCTTGCTGAAAGTTTGGTTTCGGATGGTCATGAGGTCACAATTCTTGACGATTTCTCAACCGGCAAGGAAGACAATCTAAAGCAGATTAATTCTGCTTCGTTCAAGGTCGTCAAAGCGGATGTTGATCAAGTTGCAGTGTCTGCTGCGGTTGAAGGAGTCGAAGCCGTTTTTCACCTCGCCGCGATAGTTAGCGTTCAACGGAGCATCGTTGAACCAGCATTTGTGAATCAGGTTAACGTTGGTGGCACAGCGAATTTGCTGGAGTGTGCCCTTAAAAAAGGAGTCAAGAAAATCGTCTTCGCCTCCTCCGCGGCAGTCTATGGCGATTCCCGTTTCCTCCCGATTAAAGAAAATGCGGAGCTGTCGCCAATTTCTCCTTACGGTCAGACGAAACTTGAGGGAGAGAAGAAGGTAATCGAATTTCGAGAAAAATTTGGATTGGATGCAACTATTCTTCGATTCTTTAATGTCTACGGAGAGAGATCTTTAGGCGGGGAATACAGCGGCGTAATATCAAAATTCGCTTCAAGGCTTTCGAGGTTTGAGGGTCCGGTAATTTTCGGCGATGGGCAGCAAACACGAGACTTTGTATACGTGGGCGATGTGGTTCAAGCTCTAAAGCTCGCATCGAAGCCCAATGCTGGAAATCAACACTATATTTTCAACGTCGGTAGCGGAGCGCATGTTACGATCGAGGATCTCGCAATGCTGGAAAGCAAGCTCGTGATTGGCGACGA
>JASHSF010000033.1 GCA_030036955.1 Nitrososphaerales archaeon | reverse complement strand
CAAGTGGATTTGATTGGCAAATTACTGTCCTTACTGCGGCAACAAGATAATCGATACAAACACTTACTGCCCGAACTGCGGAAGAGATCTCCGGCAATTCGGCAACGCCCCTGCTGCACCAGTCGGTCCCGCTCTCGAGGACTTGAAAAAGTACTCCGATCTCAGGGCGAGGACGGATAAGATCATTTCCCCGTGGTGGACTGCAGTTCCTGCGGCATCCAGCGCTTTTATCTTTGCACTCTTCGCAATTGCAATCATAGGCGTTGAGTCAGAGATTTCCTCTATTCGCCCAGGCTCATCCACCCTTCCAACAAGTCCCTTCACCGGTTTGGTGCATTCCCTCGAATATGTGTACTTGGTGAGCTTCGTAATTCAAGTCCTGCTCTTGTACCTGTATTACCAGCTCGTGAGCCGGAGGAACCAGCACTTTGAGAGGCAGCAAAGAGTGCTTTACGACGCATCGTACATTCTGAGGCAAACGATTGTTTCAAGATTACAGCTTACAACGGAACAAGCAAACAACCTCGCGCGAATTGACACAGGACTCGGCCGGATGCGCGCTAGAGAGACTCCCAAAAGCGCGCTGCTTTGGGTTCTACTCCAGCTCGTGCCAGTCGTCAGCATCTTCGCATATTTTTACATATTTTACTTTTTGATGCGAGATTTTCCCCAGCACGAGCAGGAAGAGGATGACATTTTGTCAACCATCTCTTTCTCATTAGCTTCGCTTGGCTCATCTTTCATACTTATTAGAGCCAAGAGCTTGCAGCAGCGCAATTTTGCTCTCTACTTGCTTCTCTATTTCGTGACGCTCGGATCGTTCGCGATCTACTGGGTCTGCGTACTTATGCGGGATGGCAACCAGCACTTTCAGGGCGATGCTTTAATCGAAAGTCAGCTTGTAGCCTCTCTCTCGAAACTCTCGGCTTCACCCCAAGCCTAGTGCCATCCATACATGCGCATGATTATCGGAGTGATGTTCCCCTCTATGAATCCTGCGATCAGGAAAAGTATTGCAAGCCCAATTAGGACGTAAACGGTTTGTCTTGCAAATTCGTAAAAACGCGCTTCCTCAGGAGAGTCTTTTCCCTTTCCAAATGTCTTCATAAAAGCCACTCCTAGCCTTGTGCCAGCGGAACCTGCTAGGACAAATGATGGGATCTCAATCGAGCCGTGGGGAAAAATTGCGGCAGCGAACATGGTAAAGTTCGGCGTGAGATAGTAGACAGCTCCGACGACCATTCCGTTGAATGCCAAAGTGACGAGAGAGGGCGCCACAAACCACAGTCCCGAGAGAGCGGTTGAAAGCGAGACGAGCCAGTTGTGGAGAAAGATGTCAAAACCCTCGGAGAAAGGAACGGCATTGAGGACTGTGGGATTAATCTGTCCTTGCTGATAGCCAAGTGCCAGAATTGTAGCGTCGACCCCATTCCTCCCAATGTAGAGGCCTATCCAAACGCCAACGAGCAGGGCAAAAGCTGAAGCGGCGTGATAAGGCAGATTCCGCAGGTTGAGCGCGAAATTTTTGAGCTCAATTATTCCCTGCTTCAATTTGTGCAGGGCGAACCCAATGAAAGGACCGCCAAAAAGATCTTTGGTTGAAGAGGTAGGCCCGTATATTTCAAACTGCATCTCGGCGTTTTTCGGTATCTCCGTGTAAATCGAGGTCTTTGCCAAGTGCAGTATGGGCACGAGCATCAGGGTGACCGCAATCGATGCAATTGATGTGAGAGGTAGGCCGATTTCGGAGGCTACGGCCCCGACTCCGGTGATAAGGAGATAGGACAAAACCCTGACTATGGCATAGGTCGCAGAGGTTCCGAAATTGCCCTTTACAAGTTGGCTGCTTTTCCTTAGGGCGGCCATGCCTGAAAGATCCTCAAGCGCGACCGCGACAAGCGCGTACATAAAAAGAAACATGAATACTACTGTAGGGATTAAGCCCACTCCAAACAGAATGATCAGCGAAATTAGCGAGAGAGGACCTATGCCGGAGGAAATGATCGCGTACCCTCCAGCGAGCAAAATGATCGCAAGCGGGCCGTATGTGAAGAGCTGGACGAGGAAGAGAGTCCAAGCCATTTTCTTCCATTTGGCCTTCAATGCCGACATGGCAGTTGCGACTTTCACGTGCTCGCCATTGAGCAAGCGCTGGTAGGTTATGAATTCCGACGAATATGCAGATCCGCTTGCGAGAATTGAAACTATCGTCGAGACTACAAAGGCGACAAAAAGGAACGCAATCGAAGGATAAAGTACGCTAGGTGAAAGAATTAGCGCGATTGCTCCAGATGTATTCCCAGATGTGATATCTGAACTGATCTGGCTGACCAGGCCCCTCGACTCAAGCTGGAGCAGGAGCGCTGTCGCAAAAATTACGTAGATCGACTGTGTCAGGACAGCTATAGAACTAGAAATCATGGTGGGAACCATGATCGCCGGGTTCGCGCGCCAGCTCCAGTACGACTTTGACACTATTTGATCAAATCGTATACGCCGCTTTAGCGCTGCGTAGGGGAAGGTGTAAGTCATTGTGTTTCTTCTGTGTGAGCTAAGCGGCGCGTACCTTCGTGAGCGAGTTTTCAAGCCTTCTCGAGGCTAGCTCGAGTGTCTCAAGTCTTTTCGAAAAAGTGAATCGAATGCGCTTGTTCCCGCGTGTCGAACCGGTCTTGAAGAAAGATGAACCGGGAATGCCAGCTACGCCGCCGTCACGTACGAGGTTCTCGGCGAACGTAACATCACCAGATTCTCTGTCGAGCTCGCTGAAATCGCACCAAATATAGTAGGCTCCGTGGGGCTTTACGCAACGGAAACCAATTGATTCAAG
>JASHSF010000032.1 GCA_030036955.1 Nitrososphaerales archaeon | reverse complement strand
TTGATGAATCAGGGATGGATTTCCTAAAGGACCCTGAAAAAATTCTTCAGATTCGACAAAACTTCAACGATAGCGCCACAACTAAGCTCGATTATTGCGTTGACCCAATCGGCCCAGAACTTGCGGTTGGGTCGTCTGCTGTCGTGCAAATCATTACTGATACAATTTCAAAAGGAGTGAAGATGCGTTATATCACTGAAATCCTCCCAGAGAACGTTTCGCATTGCAAGAAAATGACCGAGCTCGGCGTGGATGTTCGTCATCTAAATGATGTTTGGGAGAATTTTGCAATTACAGATAGCGAGTATCAGTTCGTTATCTTGTCAGGTCGACGGATAGAACAGCTTCTACACAGCAAGTCTGCACACATAGTTAAGCTCCACCAGTACCTTTTCGATAACCTCTGGCAGAAGGCAGTTCCAGCAAGCGAGAGATTCATGTCTCTAGATGGTAGCGGTCAATCCAACGAAACCCGACAGCGATACGCTATTCCTTTCGAGAACATCAAAGCTCTTTGCAAGTTCCACTATAGTGGGAAGTGTGTCTTCGATAATTCCCCTGAAGACGTTATTTGCGACAGCTCCGTCTGCCCTTTCGTTTAGGTCAAACATTCAGTACGAACTTCAAATCCGGATGGAAGAGCCGGAAACAGGGACGACCTTCACATGCCTCTTCAAACTGAAATCGTCGATTAATGTTAATTTTTGTTAATCTCTAAACTTCGCGAAGTTATTATTCATTCGAAGATAATCGCACTTCGGTAAATATTGAAAATAGCCCTACCATTGAAATTGGTAATCATAATTCTCCTCATATCCATCTTCTCGGTTATGTCGTTCGCAGCTACGGTCTCCGTGACAAATACGACTCTCCAAGCTCAGAACGGCATCTACTACAACGTGGCTGGGGGTTTCACAGCTGCCGCCAACGGATTTCAGGTAGTGCAAGCTGCAGCGTCAGCATCTTCGCAGCCTTGTACATGGTCGAGCGGTGGCACCTGCGAGACAGCTCTCACTGCTGGAGACTGGCAGTACTCAGTTACGATAACCATTAACTCCGGTGCAGCGGTCAGCCATACCTACACCTACACTGTCAGCTGGAACACAGGAAGCGGCTATAGTACAATGGGTTCCCTCACTGTGACGACTCCGGCGACTATCACCGCTGGGCAGACTATGACGTTCCTGGTAGATACGGGTGAAACATCGTTTTCAGCGCCAGATGGAATCATAATTTCAGTCGCCTAAGCAATGATGATAGGAGCCCTAGAGAGGAATAAGAGAGGCAGAACTCTCCTACTTCCACCCGACTTTTTTTACACGCTACTTAATCCCATTCCACAGGAGCAAATGACCATAATTGAAATGGCTCTTACTAATAGTCCTTTTTTTCTGCGCTGTTTCTATAACTTCTGCATTCGCAACCTCGGTTCAGGTAACCAAGACGACGTATCAATCGGACTCTGGATTGCTGTATTACATATACTATGAGACAAGCTCCGGGCCTGGCAGCTCGACGCCGAGCACGAACACAGCCCAGACGCCGTCGAGCAGTACCGGATCATACTCGGTAAGCAAGGGCTCATCCGCTTATCTCTGGTCAAAGCAGTTTTCCAGCTCTGCGACTATCAGCGCTGGAAATTGGGTGCTCGATCTATGGGCTTTGGGCTCGTCGAGCGGAACGATGCAGATTTCGATTTATGTCACCAACTCTGCAGGAACTGCGCAAAGCACTATTTCAAGCGACGTTGTCACATCGACAATTGGTACGAGCAAAACTGCGATTGTAGTCGAATCCAGCGGGAGTCAAGTGAGCGTTCCTTCGAGCGGCTACATTGAGGCGGTTTTAGACGCTCCCTCGTCAGGGCCTTCATCATTCACGATTTATTGGGGAAAGGCGCAGCTGACCGACTTTCAAGTTCCTTATCATATTCTTTCCACGTAGAAGCAGACTCGGTATCGAATATGCGCCGCTTGCGCTTGAAACTTGCCTTTAACAAAAGGAAGATCGAAATTATCCTTTTGGTTGCGCTGATTGCGCCTGTCGTATCTTTGCCTTTCATTATGGGAACTCAAACGTACCCAATCGCAGTTGTTAACGGGGTTAGCATGTATCCACACTTGCAGAACGGCGACCTTGTTTTCTTCAAGATGCCTTCCAATCCAAATGACATTCCGAACGGAACGATTATTGTTTACGAGCAATCGGGGACAGGGATGTCTCTTCTGAACGAGCTAGCAAAACCGGTCGTGATACACCGAATAATCCAGATTACACAGGAAGGAAATGGCACTGTCGAATACACCACCAAGGGAGACAACAACCTCGTTGCCGATCCACTTCCTGTTCCGTCGGGTCATGTCTTGGGCGTCCCGGTATTAATTATCCCTCGGGCAGGCCTGATACTGATATTCCTAGAGTCTCCTCAGGGACTTGTTGCAATAATTGGATTCATGGCGATTTACTATCTTGGCAAGCAAGAAACAAAGACGAAAAGTGAAGAAAAGAAAACGAACTTTCTCGGAGCTCTGGCCCAAATGTCTCTTAACGATGACATACCCGATAGAATTTTCAAGAAGTACGAGCTCGCTGTGAAATATTTGGAGGCGCTGAAAATAGACGAGCTGAAGGACGGACGCATAATCGCCCTAACAGATTGGCTGAAAAGAGGGGCCTTGGACAAAAGCTGGAAGTTAGGTATTACAAAATGCCCCAGATGTGGTTCTGAGGCACATTTTTTTGAGGGCAAAGGCAATCTTCTGTTGACGATTTGTCCGCAATGTCAGTCCGAACCTGGGAGCTACTCGCACAATGGCGCTGGATAGGAGTCATTTAAGTCACCAAGGGCTTGAGAAATGCCCCTGTTGCATTCTGCTCCGCTCAATATTAAGCAGAGAGAAAAGTCCCGAACACGAATTTCTCTTTCGGATGCATTACAAAGAAATTCACGGTGTCCAAATCTAATTTCCTGTTGATTGACATTGTTCAATTCACGAACAATATTAGACCCTGAGAACCAATTCCCTTTGGGTAATTCCACACAATGAAGTCAGGCTATGAACAAGAGCAGTTCCGTCTTCCTCGTATGGATCCAAAAGAGTGAGAGAAGGCAACGCAAGAATTCGCATTGCTTCAAAGAAGGGATAGAGAAATCAATGCTGAAATGCCTGAGATCAGGGAGAGAAGGAAGGTTCTACTCGACCAACTAGAAAAAATGGAAGCTTTTTGAAATTGAGTGTTCTATTCAATCATGGCGAAGATCTCTTGGAATATTGCGAAAAGAAAGCTTGGCCTCGGGCCAAATGTTGGTCCACCGTGGAATTCGGCTATCACACGCATCCGGAAGGCGTGATCAAGTGAGACCTACTCAATGAACAAGGCAAGAAATGGCTCAAAAAAACCATCATTTGATATTATTGCAGCGAAGAAAAGAGAAGAATGGTTGGACGTAACGCAAGAGTCTTGCTGTACG
>JASHSF010000237.1 GCA_030036955.1 Nitrososphaerales archaeon | reverse complement strand
AAGGCGGAAGACCGAGCATCTTCTTCACACGAAGTAAAGGCGTGATAGACAGCCCTTCTTCGTAAAGGCGCATTTCAATCACGCCGTCGAAGATCTGCTCCATCGTAGTTAGGACGTTTGGAGCGTTCATCCCATCCTCGGCAAGGGCGAAAACGACTGCGTCTTGCTGCTTGAGATCAGAGAGTAATTGAGACCAGTAGTTGTACATGGATTCCAGAGGATTCAGTACGAGCAGCGGAGACAGTACGTCTGTTGCAACTCTGACTCTTCTATCCTTGTTTTGATGCACAGCATTCTTGGTATTGACTGAAATGGATGTAGCGTCCCGCAGGTCCAAACGGAGGGGGGAGCCGGAGCTCGCTATCCATTCCGGAATTCGATCAGTACTGACACCAACTCCCTTCATGTCCCTCAAGACATCGGAGACAGGACGGTGCGTAGCGTAAAGGCAATAGTCGCCTTGGACTAATCCTGATCTAATGAACCAGTAACACAGGGCTTCCTTGCCGATCCCGGGAGGACCTTCGACGAGTACGGCGGACCTATCAGGATATCCATCGCTACCGAGCAGATTGTCTAGCGAGGGAACCCCAGTGGAAGCCAAATTGTAAGAGCTATTGCTTTCGCAAGCTGATTCGCTCAGAGATAAGGATTAGGCGAATGCCACGCACAGACCAACACCGTTCACGCCTTGTGTCGGGAGGAAGAAATAATTCAATGGGCTGAACCAAGTACATTGCCCCAGACAATTGAAGCAAATACCCGTCGTTCGACAGTGGATTTCTTTGAGTGTTTTGAAACGAGCTGGAGCACCTCCTCATCGAACGCTTCAGCGTTATCGCCCATTGCTCTGCGAGTGAGAGAGCTCGTGGAGTGAAAAGACTCCAAGTAGTCTGTAAACGTTTGGGCGAAATCGATAGAGCCTGTCTTCACTTCCCTGGTTTTTTTAAAAAAACCTCTTCTCTCCCACTCTTCGATCATAGGATAATCCGGATCAAAACTTTGGATGGTAGAGTATTTCCTGATGATTTTTTTGAGTTCGTCCTTCCACGGCAAAGGTTCCTCGTCTCGCTCCACGATAGCAAGAAACCCTTTGGGTGAAAGGCATAGTCGGAAGCGCTGGAAAGCAATGTCCCAGTCCATCCAATGCAAACTTTCTCCCCCTACTATTAACGAGTAAGATTTGCCGAGTTCGGCGTCCTCAATGCGCCCTAAAACCCAGTGAATGTTTGGGTTATCTCCGTTGGGAAGGCTCTTTGCCGTATTAATCATTGCCGCCGAGAAATCAACAGCGTCGACCTTTACCACATGATCAACAATTCTTCTTGCAATGTCACCAGTTCCACATCCGACATCGAGCACATGACGAGGAGTATCACGAATCAAACCGGAGAGTATTTCGAAGGTCTCCTGGGGATACGGAGGTCGGAAGCGGTAAGACTTCACGACCTCTTTGTCCTGAAAGCGCTTTGCGTATTCTATTCCAAGGAAAGCAGGTTTATCGGTCATCTGGAAGTTCATTTTCTGTGGCAAGTGCAAGAGCACATTCCCGCCTGATCCCGGCACTCATCGTGTTTATTCCACTTGCACGACAGACTCAGGTAGTGCTCGAGCTCTACCTTTCTCTTTTCCATTTTGTGGCAATTGCATGCACAATCCCTGCCAAGAGCGCAATCTTCGTGCTTGCCGAGTTTGCAGTTAGTAGACTTGTACGATGGCAAAGAATCTGCGAACTAAATCAAGCATTATTCTACGCGTCTTAACTTTTTGCGCGACGAAGTTCACCTCCGAGCCTGAGGCGATGATGAATCGATTTCCGTTGGGAATATTGATGTTATTCTCTGCCATTGTCGAATTCCTTCCGTTGTATTTCACAAAGAGCGTTAATTTATGGCAGAAGGAAATGTCGTAGAAATATAGAATAACGTTCTTTTCTTTGGAAACATGTACCAATTATCGCGTAGCTGTTTAAATGAATTAACTGTACTTGAATTATTAGATTCTGGAGCTAGAGAACTCGTGCCGAGCGATTATACGGTTAAGCGAACCGGAGCATTCTGGGAAGCTGACGTTTCTCTAGGAAGAGAGAAAATCGCAACCGTCGGAAAAGGAGGAGGCGTCAAATTTCTGGTTCGAATGAATGACGGAGGCAAAGGGTTTTTGCTGGATCCGAGAGTGAATGGAGCAATCAAACCGTTTTCGATTACTGCCTACGAAGGTCAAAACGTGGAAGGAAAAATTGTCTTGAAAATACGAAACAACTTGTTTTCCCACAAAGGAAATATGTACATCATGAAAACCGTCCCCGAAGGAAGGCTCGCAAAAGACCACGCGCTTGGAAAGAAATACATCTGCAGACTCGTAAATTTCCCATTCAATAATCCTGACGACGTCGATGTCCACACGAGCGAGAGACTCGCCCGGCACCGCGGAATCAAGGTAGGGGAAATGTCGGGTTTGGGAATAATTGGACACAAAGTCCAGCTCGACGAAGAGCTCGCAGACATCGGAGTTCCTCTTTCTGTTGCGTCGTATTTGATCTATGCCGCGGGTTGATTTTCTTTGAGCACACAAGTAGAGCCAGATCGCGTCGGTCCTTTTCCATTTCCGAAATCGGATCCGCAAACGCGCATCAAGAATTTCTCCGAAGTGCGCCAGCCCTATGACCTAGAGCAGGCAATGGAGGAGGCGAAGCGCTGCCTGCTGTGCGGAACGCCAGTTTGCGTCGACGCCTGTCCGGTGCAGATGGACGTGCGGGGCATGTGCGAAGCCGTTTCGCGGGGAGATCTCAAAACTGCTTACTCGAGAATCAGGGACACGAACTCGCTACTCGGCGTGACCGGGAGATGCTGCCCTCAGCTCCAAGGACTCTGCGAGGACGCGTGCGTGATGCGCTGGGACGGCCAGCCGATTTCGATTGGAATGATTCAGAGCTTCGTATCCGACTGGGAGCAAAACGAATCTCGCCAGCCGGACCCGGAGAGACAGGCAGAAACTTCAAAGCGCGTCGCAATAGCCGGGGCAGGACCAGCTGGGCTCGCTGCTGCCTCTCTGCTCAGAAGATACGGTCATGCTGTTACAATTTACGAAGAGCTAAACTATCCAGGCGGAACGGCGTGGTACGGAATTCCCAATTACCACCTTCCAAAGGGCGTACTGGAGTACGAAGTTTCAAGGATACAGGGAGAAGGCGCGGAAATCAAGACAGGGATCAAAGTCGGGAAGGACATTACTCTGTCCCAGCTATTATCCGAAGCCGATGCCGTGCTCGTTTCTACTGGTCCTAAGGACGTAACGAAAATTGACACGCCTGGCTTAGATCTCGCCGGAGTCCACGACGGCTATGGCTTCCTCGAAGAGGTGTACGTGAACGGGCTCGAGAATTATTTGAAAAATCCAAAGTATGACTTGGGCAAGGACATTATTGTAATTGGAGCGGGCGACACCGCAATCGACGACGCGCGAACGGCGAGGAGGCTCACGCAGGGAAACGTGACAATAGCCTACAGGCGCACAGATAAGGAAATGCCAGCTGATTTCGTAATGGTCGACGAGGCAAAAGAGGAGGGGATCCAATTCAAGTTTC
>JASHSF010000236.1 GCA_030036955.1 Nitrososphaerales archaeon | reverse complement strand
TGCAGTTCACACAAATCCCGGCGGATCGCTCTCTGAAGTTTACATGTACACGACGACAAACGGTGGAAAATCTTGGAACGCGCCGGTTCTTTTGAGCACTCCGCCAAAAGACGGGTCGGACACGAGCTTCCCCTTCACGGTTAAGACATCCGACGGAGAGAATGTCTTTGTCGCCTGGTCGCAGCAAGTTGTCCCCGGGTACTGGCAGCTTTACGCGTCTTACAGTTCAAACGGCGGTATTAACTGGACCGCTACTCCGGGAATAGACGTATCACAAAATCCCAATGGAACAGAAGCGTCCAACAACAACGACTTGGCAAACGCCGCGATCACCTCTTACGGATCGAGCTGCTATGCGGTGTGGCAGTACACGGTTGGAACGAAGAACCAAGTATACTTTAGCGCCAGCGCGTTAGGTGTCGTTACTCCACCGGCATCCCTTTCAGTAAAGCCCGTGAAAGGTTCGGTTGGAACGAACGTTACGACAACCGGGACTAATTTCCTGCCATCCTCTAATATCACAATTGAGTTAGATGGCGTCCCATTTAGTAGTACAGTGTCCAATTCCGCGGGTAACTTCACTTCGATGTTCGAGATGCCCAATGCAACGGCAGGATCTCATACCATAACTGCAACGGATGGAAAGAACACGGTGAGCAGCAGCTTCAACGTGGTACCAAAAGTAACGGAAAAGCCAGTATCAGGACCGTCGGGAAAGAATGTGATCATAACCGGAAGCGGATTCGCCGCGGACGCAGGGGTAGCAATTTACTTTAACGGAACCTCGGTGGCGTCAGCGACAACAAACAGTCAGGGAAGCTTCACTGCAATCTACACTGTGCCGAATCTTGCCGCTGGAAAGTACACGGTCGAAGCAGTCGACGCTTCAAACGATAACTCAACAGTGAGCTTCACGATAAGCTAGCGAGCTAGGTTGTCGCCTGAAACCAAGACTCAGAGCATTAAAAGATAGAAAATCGCAATTACTCCTGCCGCGTCTGAGAGGTAGAAATAGAGATCGTTCTTGGTCAAGCGCTTTCATCCTTTACACTAAAGTCAGTGCTCTATTGAAGGCGGCGTCCTTTGCTTTATCTCAGGGAGACGCCGGGCGCGCGAAGGAGATCTTCCCTGAATTTTTTGTGAAGGGGCTTTGCAAAGTACGATTCGAGCTTCAGTGCCAGCGACTCATCGTCTTCGTACTCGATCCAATCCGCGGATTCCATGTCAACCAGCATTCTAGATAGCGCAGATTCCTTGTTTTTGATGAGAACGATCTTCTTACCCGCCAAATATGCGGCCATAATTTCCATGCCGACGCCAGTGCTCGGCGTGGTAACATCGGCAACAAGAAGATCGCTCGTTTGGACTGCAAAGATATCCCGGTAATAAATGTTTGTATTTTCATCAGGCTGCACTTCAATTTCGTCAAGTACCCATTCGGAAATCAAATCGTGGCCGGTTTCGACCAGTACGTCCGCGATTAATTTTGTCCTTTCGGGACATTTGTTCACACTGATCGGGACTGAAAGATAGACTCGCATAGCTTCTAGGGCAGCTTATCGCTACAGCTATTCTTTAACTTCTTGTGCAATATTTTCAATAGTTCTATATTCGACTATGCAACAAATATCGGAGGTAGATACAATCCGTTAAGGTAATCTAGTTTTCAAAAGAAATTTCAATGGGACAGCGTAATTGCGTAATCTGCCATGGGTTTCAAAATGAGCTGTAGAGCTGCTGAGAGCTCTAAGATTTTTCTCGCTCTCTAAGCTTAGCCTCGACGACTGCGAGCCGCTGTGCCATGTCGAGGCACTTATCGAGATCATCAATCTTCTCTGCGAGCCATCTGCCGTTCTCTGAGACTCGCTTATCTAGCTCATCAATCTTCGAACCGAGTTTCTCATCGACATTGTCGATCTTCGAAGACAACGTCTTGTCCATTTCGTCTATCCGCGTGTTTGTCGAATCTATTCGTGTATTGATCGCATCGATTCTGGAATTGATGCTCTTCAGCTCTCCCTTGATCTCTGCAATCTCTGGCAGGAGAACCCGCGTTAACCAGGTAGGGGCTTTCTGGGCAATCTTCGAACCCATCTTGCACATCCTATTCGCCTTAGATCCTATTTAAGCAGATGAGCAGCCGAAGCGACAGCTTTTATTCTGCAATTAAAAACTCTGCTGTTTAGTCCTTTAGAGATTTTCATTTCTAGGCATCAGATGCTGAAAAAGTCAGAGACTTCTGATATCTACAACATTGATGCCTAGCCTTTTGCTATTCCGGATGATGTATTTGTCACTAGTATAGAAGCTCATGTTTTGAACAGCTGCACTGTGCTAATAGCTGTAACAGCCCTAGCAAATGGAGTAGAACTAATTTTTTCGAATGATAAAGATTTTGAAAAGATCGCCAAAGTTTCGAATCTGAAAATCGAAATCTTGAGAAAAAAGTGACACGGTTAGCGTTTCGGGATTTTCTACGAGGTGCCGGATAACCTGAGCTCCAGTGGAACAAGCTCACTCATAATTTCCCACGAGTCTATGAGTCCTTCGAGATGCCAGTGGGATGTCCTCCCAAGTGGTAGAGGCTAAGAGAACGGTAAGCTTCAGGGATTCCAACTGATACGTCGTAACGGTTAGCAATCCGCTTAAGAGCTCCAGTTTTGCAGACCGTTCTCGTGATAGAATTCTTCCTCGCCATCCTCGTGATGCTGGCAAGTGCTTGGCTACTCGGCGAGGCTGTGACTAGAGTGGGACAACCTGCCCTTGTAGGGCAGCTTCTCGCGGGAATTTTGATAGGACCTTCGATTTTCAATATCGTGCAACCGACAGCGAACCTGACTACGGTTGAAAACGTCGCCCTCTTTTTCATTATGCTCCTGACAGGGCTGGCTGTAAAACCTTCCAAGATTTTCGCGGCTGGTGGTCGTGGAGCACTCGTGTCCTCGATTTCATTCGTAGTTCCTTTCGTTGCAGGCTTTGAAGTTGCTCAGTATTTTGGCGTCGGTTGGGTCAGCGCGCTTACTGTCGCGCTAACTATCTCGATAACGGCCGTCCCGGTCAATTCGATCATTTTGATGGAGCTGGGTCTCTTTGATACTGATCTGGGATTGGTGGTGATAGCGGCTGGGGTTATCGATGACATAATTGCGTTCGTGGCATTGGGTATGATTCAGCAGCTAGGGATGGGGAATTCAGCTTCAAGTGACATTAACATCATACTAGCCGTGCTCAAAATCGTACTATTCCTATCCGCGTTTTTCGCTCTCGAAAGATTGCTGCGAATTCATCTTAGAGGGGTTCACAGCTGGCTGGACACGCTTACGCTTCGAATGAAGTCTTCTGGCTCGTACATCGCTCTAATCCTGATCATCGCAGTTGGAGTTTCGCTGCTCGCAGAGTGGTCGGGAATACAGCTCGTACTCGGCACATTTTTTGCAGGACTCTTGGTGAGCGATCTTACAGGGCCGGAAAGGCTCGGAAAGGCAAGCGATGCTATACGAGCAACCACTTTTGGATTCTTTGGTCCTCTTGCGTTTACTTTCATTGGTACTGAGCTTGCCCTCTCTTCCATTGCCGGGAAATTGCAGTTGATTGGTACCCTACTTATCGTAGCCATTTCGACCAAGTTCTTTGGCGGGTTTACAGGAGCAAAACTGTCAAGATTTTCCTCCCAGGACAGTACGGCTATAGGATTCTTGATGAACTCGAGAGGCTTTGTCGAGCTAGTTATCGCTGCGACGGCCTACCAGCTCGGTCTCATTGACCAAGCTTTGTTTTCCGTCGTCGTTTGCATAGGCATAATCACGACTATTATTTCGCCAATTGCTTCGAGGATAGCGCTAAGGAAAACTAAGTTTCAGGGCGTGACAAAGACGCAGGCGTCTTCGGATCTTGAATTGTAACCGTCTATTTAGGGAAGATTATTTTCTATTTCTGCCTGATTCGTAGTGCGCGTTTTGATTGCCTTTCTTCCCCCTTCGACCACACGAAAGAATGGAGAGAATCTCCCGCCCAGCAAGTCCAGCGCAAGCGTGACTAAAAGAATTGCAGATGATGAATACAAAAGATCTGCATTTGTAAACCAGACCAACATTGTCCCTATCTGAGAAGTTGTTACATGAAGATTAAACTCAGCGTTATCAAAGAAGAAAATCTCCAAGCCCAAAGGCAAAACAGATAGTGACATAACTTGAATTGAGCGAATAAGGGAAGGCAGGTTGGGAAGACTTTTCCTGTAAAGTGCAAAACAGAGAATACCAATAATTAGAACGGTGGCAAGACAATAGAAGTCCCAGATAATCTGGGAAGTAATAAGAGAGATTGAGAAACCGCAGAAGGGACATGTTGCTGAGAGACCTGAGAGAAGAAAATCAAAACCAGAAACTACGACAGCTTTGAAAATTACAGGAAAGGTATTGTACAAAGCATCCATGACGTGAGCAGTTACAACGAAAGAGAAGTTCAGTAGTCCGACATTGAGAAGAATGGCTATCTTGATCGAACGAGAGGAGGCAGAACGGATAACAAAGCCAAGACTGGTAAGAATAACACCAAATCTGATAAACGAAGAGAAGTTCGTCATCAGCTCAGCATGCCAAGCAGCGTAAGCAAACATTGCGGAAAAAGATGAGAAACTTAATGATTGGAAAGGTTTTGTAGAGAAAAATATTGTTACGTAGAAAAAAGCAAGAATGAAACAGATTGCAGCAGAACCCAGAAGAGAATAGGCAAGATATTTTCGTATTGCGAGCTCTGATATTAACAAGAGCTAAAACACCTTTAGAGCTTGTTTAGGAAAAAGAGAAAGGAAGTGGGGAGAACCCCACAATTTGCGCTTTTACGGCGGAGTGACTGGGACGATTTGGTAGAGAGAGTAGTAGCCTGCGTTGTTCCACTCAGTCTGCTGTGGATTACCCTGGCAGAAAGTTATGAAATCCTGCTCGGTTGCAGTTGCTGGACCTTTTGTTACCATCCAGAAGGTTCGAGTTAGACCTACTCCGTTAGTCTGATCTGGATAGACTGTTGCACCGGAAGTACCCGAGAGAGACGCTTTGACGTAGGTGTCAATCGCTGCAGTTGAGGTACCCTTTGCTGCATAACAGTCACCAGCGGGAGCAAGAGTGGTTGCGGCTGTCGATCCACAAGTGTTGATGAGAGTTGCTGGAGTCTGACTTGTGCTGTTCAAAGCTGGAATTTGTACTTGAGCAGTTGTTGCACCTGGAGTTACCGATGCACCTTCAGCGAAGCCAATGTCTGTGAAGCCAATGGTACCTGTGTGTGCTTCAACATAGGATAGAACGCCTGGATTGCCGACTTCATTTTCACCGAGAAATTCATTGGCATTGTTGGACGACACGTTGCAAGCTGTGGTACCGCCCTGTCCTGGTTCCGTTGTAGCGAGGAAGCTGCAGAATGTGTCCTCAGTTCCAGAAGGAAGATCTGAACGAGAAACTGGAGAGAATCCTGCTCCACCTGGAGTTACGTTCCCTGTTGCTGGGGCACCGGAAAGACCACTGATCCAAGGATCTGCCGCTGTGCACGCTGCAATACTAGAGGTTGCCGCGCTGAAGAATGCTTGTAATCCCTTTAGAGTGATTCCTTCACAGTTCGCTGGCAGACCATTTGCAATGACTACCACCGCTGAAGCACCGACCTCTTGTGCGATTAGGTTAGCATTTGGATACTGTGACTGTGCTGATGTGACTGCCGAAGCTGAGGAAGCTTCGCCAACATCGAGGACGCCGAGTGCAACGCCTTCCATGCCTGCTCCGCTACCACCCTGCTGTACATTTACAAGGTAGCCCGGGTGCAGTCCTTGGTACGCTGCTGCTAGAGCTGTCATCGCCGGGTAGAGAGTTGTTGAGCCCCCAACATAGAGGGTTTGTGATCCACCGACGTTTGAGCCGCCTGCTGTCTTTGACGTTGAACTTGCTATCCCGCTCATTATAAGTCCGACGGCGATGGCTCCAACGATAGCTACGATGATCAGGATGAGTGTCGCAACTACCGGTGAAACTGCTCTCCGTCTTCGTCCTTTGTATTTTGCGAGTTTTTCATAATCCATTTTAGATTATTACACCGTAAACGCGCTCTCAAATTCAGAGAGAGATAACCGTGACGCGAGAATAATTATTTCTAGAATTGGAAACTATTTTGAACAATAGAGTCAATATAGAAGCAATAGGAAACTATGTATTCCAACACGCTTCCTAATGGGAATAATTGTTAGG
>JASHSF010000235.1 GCA_030036955.1 Nitrososphaerales archaeon | reverse complement strand
TGATGCAAATAGTTGTACGGGAGGAACGGATGAGACGACCTCAGGGACTGCACGATTGATTGCTTTGGAAAGGGATCACCTGCTGAAATATCCGGTCATTGCTGTAAACGAAGCGAGAACGAAGTACCTCTTGGACAACCGGTATGGGACGGGGCAGAGCTCGCTCGATGGCTTAATTCGCGCTACGGATTTGTTGGTTGCGGGCAAAACAGTTGTAGTTGCGGGTTACGGCTGGGTTGGCAAGGGGGTTGCACTTAGGGCGAGAGGTCTGGGAGCTAACGTCATTGTCTCCGAAGTAGATCCTTTGCGAGCAGTAGAAGCTTACCTTGATGGGTATCGTGTCATGCCAATGAATGATGCGAGCCCTGTTGCCGACATTTTCCTCACTTGTACGGGGCAGACGGATGCCATCTCGAAACGGCACTTCTTGAAGATGAAGAACGGGGCGATCTTAGGAAATTGCGGGCATTTCGATCGAGAGATCGATATTTCTCAGTTAAAAATAGTCGCAAGTCAAAAGGATCGCGCCAAAGAGAATGTTGAAAAATTCATAGTTCACGGAAAATCCATCTACCTGCTCTGTGAAGGAAGAGTGATCAATCTAGTTGCTGCAAGCGGCCATCCGCCTGAGATCATGCAGTTTTCCTTTGCAAATCAGTTGCTGTGCCTCGATTACCTTGTATCGAACAGAAGCAAAGTAGGAAAGCTCAGGGAAAGAGTCCTAAAGGTCCCTGAGGAAATTGATGCAATGGTAGCGGAATTCGCTTTGCGATCATTCCATCTTCGTATCGACAGTCTGAGCTCGAAGCAAAAGAGGTACGAGCATTCGTTCAACCGGTAACCACCTGTACTATCACGTTCCTGTGCCTCGGCCGAATGTCAAATTCGCTCAATACGACCTGCTGCCAAGTTCCGAGAAGCAATCTCCCGGCAAAGAATGGTATGATTAGATCAACTCCGACGACGAATGACTTGACATGCGAGTGACCGTTACCGTCACGGCATGCCTTTTCGTGTTCGTACTCCGCGTTTTTCGGAGCTATCCTGGAGAGGGAATTGTGGACATCGCTCAGCAATCCTTCTTCATACTCCATGATGCTAAGAGAAGAAGTCGAGGACTGGACAAACAACGTCACAAAACCTTCCCGAGCTTTGCATTCTTCTAAAACCTGCTGAACTTCCTTCGTAATATTCACAATATCATTCTCACCTTTTGTTTCAAATTCCAGCTTCCTAGTTGAAATCATGTCGTTTCAACAAAACAGCTAATGGCCCGAAAATGATTATAAGCAAATTTGCTCTGTTATTATAGCAACTTTTTCCTGCCGATCTAGGGGGATTTCTTAAAAACTCAATCTATCTTGCGGCTTTTTGTATGACGGATTTATTTTCTTGTGCTGCCTTTCGGTCCTTGGTTTAGTCTCGTCGTCCTTTTGCCCTTCCAAATATAGTACGGAGGATTCACTTTGACGAATTGGGTAATTAGTTCGGCGTGGCCCTACTCTTCCGACATTCCCCATCTAGGAAATCTTGTAGGATCTGTTCTCTCGGCGGACGTGTTCGCTCGATTCCAGCGACTCGCCGGAAATTCTGTTGTATTTGTTTCAGGATCTGATGAACACGGGACAGCGCTAGAAGTAGTGTCACTGCGTGAAAATATCCCGATCGGAGACTTGGTAGATCGCAACCATAAGAGGATAGTAGATCTGTTCAAGCGATGGAACATCTCTTACGACAATTACACGCGCACAGAATCTCCCGTCCACCGAAAATATGTAAGCGGACTTTACCTTGATATTTATCATAACGACGACTACATTTTCACCCAGGTTGAGAGAATTAATTACTGTCCGAAGGACCAGCGATTTCTTCCGGATCGTTTTGTTGAAGGGACATGCCCCTATTGCCATTTCGTTGGTGCGAGAGGCGATCAGTGCGATAATTGCGGGCGCTTGCTGGAAGCAGACAAGCTGATTTCTCCTTACTGCGTAATCTGCAAAACTCCAACAATCCTCCGAGAAACGAAGCAGTGGTTTTTCGATCTTCCGAAGCTTTCTGATTACATTTCAGGATATCTCGACAGAGCCGAGCTATCGGCAAATGTGGTTAACTTTTGTCGCGGTTGGATAAAGAGTGGGCTCAGACCGCGCTCGATAACGCGCGACTCAAACTGGGGCATTCCAGCACCCTTCCCCGGCGCAGAGGGAAAAACCATCTACGTGTGGATGGACGCGGTGTTGGGCTACGTTTCAGCGACAATCGAGTATTTTGAGCAGAAGGACGATCCCGAAGAATGGAAAAAATATTGGTTTGAGCCTGGGGCGAAAACCGCTTACTTCATCGGCAAGGACAACATACCATTCCACGCTGTGATACTTCCCTCTCTCCTCTACGCCTCCGGAAGCCACTACAACGAGCCGAGCACTATTAGCTCGACAGAATTCCTCAATTTTGAGGGACAAAAGTTCTCCAAGAGCAGGCGGATAGGGATTTGGATCGACGAAGCGCTAGAGATACAACCCGTCGATTGCTGGCGTTATGCCCTAATCGCACTTCGACCCGAAAGCGGCGACGTGAACTTTGGTTGGGACATCCTGGCTGAGAAAATAAACTCGGATCTGAACGACAATCTCGGAAATTTTGTAAATCGAACTCTAGTTGGAGTCTCTCGGTTCGCTGGAAACTCCTTCGAGCTGAAAGAAAAAGAGGTGTCGAACGAATTTCGTCCTATACTTGATTCAATAATTGAAAGGCATGCCATCGTAAAGCGACTTTACGAAAGAGTCGAACTTCAAACGGCTTGCAGAACCATAATTGAAAACCTCGCGAATGCGAACCGATTCTTAAGCACGACCGAGCCATGGAAAGCTGTGAAAACAAATCGGCTAAGAGCTCTTCAGATACTGTATGTCGCCCTCACATTCTTGAAAGCATCCTGCTCCGAGCTGTATCCCATTATCCCTTCTTCAGTCGAGGATACATTGAACCAGGTATCACTTTTCGGCAAATCCAGAACAGTTTCGTCCTGGGAGGACACGAGCATCGAAAGCGATCTTCCCATAACAACAGCAGACGTAAAACCTCTCTTTGCGAAGGTATCTGCAAAGAATTTGAAAGAGAAATTGGATTCTGTTCGTAACAAGTAATTTGATAGCAATCTGAGCAAAACTAAAAATCATGACCAAGGAGACGAAGTGTCGATCAACTTATTGTCCAGCCCCAGTACCGAACAAGCGTCAAACGAAGGTCTGAAACTGCAGAAGGTCACATTCCAGGATTTTCAAAAAATTGACATACGAATTGCGAAGGTGATCGACGTCGCGCGCGTGCCGAATTCAGCTCGCTTGCTAAAGATCCAGCTTGACATCGCTGGCGAAAAAAAACAGTGCATTGCAGGTATTGGTGCGGCCTACGAACCTGATCAGCTCAAAGAGAAATTGATAGCCGTGGTAACAAATCTAGAGCCGAGGAAAATAATGGGGCTCGACTCGGAAGTGATGCTACTTGCGGCTGCCGATGGTCCTGAATTATCGACTCTAGTAGCTGACAGGAACCTTTCAACCGGCGCAAAAGTCACGTAAAGGAAGGATTGCCCTTGGATTTTGAAGTAACTCAAATCTTCGAAGCTCTAGAAAGATACGTCGGACCCATAATCAGTTCTGATTCTTACTCACAGTATTCCAAGCAAGAAAACATTATCCTCGCCCTGCAATCGATAAATCGGCTAAACCTGAAAATAGGCAGAATCGCCCGTACCGAAAAGGACGATTCTGGTTCGATCCGTCTCTTTCAAACATATGTCAACAGCACAACGATTGCCCTCAAAAACGAAAACATTCCCATGCTCCGGGCGGCAATGGCATCGTTACGAAAATTTATTGAAGAGAGTCCGAAACTAAAATAACCTGATGCAGTGATTCACTTGCAAAGCGGGCCAGTCGTCTAGAAAAGTCCCATCGTGAAACGTTTCCATAGGCTTTGGAAAACCTGGTTAGGACAACAGCTTCAGGCTGTCAAACCCTTACACGGTGTGGGTCGTCGGTTCAAATCCGGCCTGGCCCATTTTTTAATCTGATTTCACGACTGTCAACGTCTATGCAATATTATAGTAAGCTAAGCCCATTTTTAATCAAGTAGTAGATAAGTGAAAAGCGCATTGTTCAAGACAATGTAGCATAAAGGTCGAATTAGGGCGGTGGCGGTTCCGCCTTTGGCACAGAATCTGGCGAAATCCGATTCATGGGAACGAGTGACTTCGCACTTCGATAGAGTGTATAACCCATGACTATGAAGACTATAAAGCGCAAACTGCTTGGGAATGGAGGTCCGCCAAAGAAGAAAATAATGATCAAGCCTGCGTACGACGGAGTAAACCACATGAAGTGTCGCTGAAGAGTCCTGTCCCACTTCGACCGAATGGTTATCGCAGGCAGTAAAATGATGCCGCATATCAAAACTGCAATCGGGAAAAGATAGACAAATGTAACTAGAGCACTGTTGAAACTTCCTGTATCCAGTTGGTTCAATATTGAAACATTTCCGGTAATCTCAGCGATGATGAGGAGCACGAGGATAGTTCCCCAGGTGAAGCCGTTAGCGATCCATAGGGGCATTCGTAGTTTGCTCCAGTGAAGTGTGTCCCGAAGCAACGGATCTGCGCGATGAGCGGTAAGAATGGAGACATCCAACCAGTAGAACATCACGAAAAAGAGGAAGTAAAAAATCAAATTAGTAAGCGCGGCGTAAAGCTGTAAAGGTGTAGTAGGAATCAAGCCAAAGACTGCTATCGTCAAATAGAGGGCCAAAACGACGAAACCTATCCCGAATGCTTGATTCCGGTAAAGACGAACGGCAAGAGCGCGTCTTATGCTGAAAGCCCAATAGGCGGCGTACGAATATATTGGGAATGATACTACTAGAAGGAAAACAGGCCCCAGGGTATTCGAAGCTAAAACAGCCGGAGCAAATACTATGAAAAATCCCGATACGGCCAGTGCGGCAACGAGCAAAAGCAAAGCCGTAGTACCTGCCCTATCTGCCATAAGCGCTGACCTCCATTCCAGTTTTCGTAAACGAGAAATTGTAGTACCCCGGCTGGGGCGGAACGCCTCGCATCTTCCTAATTCTAAGTAAAGGAAGTACCCGCAGACCTTCCTCGTAGAGTCTTAATTCAACCACGCCATCGAATAATTGTTGCATTGCAGCAAGGACGTTTGGTGGATGCATTCCTTCCTCCAGTGTTGCGAGCAAGACGGAATCGTACTTCTTTACTTCGTCGAACAATTGACTAAGAAACTTGTAAATCGTGTCTGGCGGATTGAGCATCAGTAAAGAAGACAGCACATCAATTGTAATTCTTGTTCTTCTATTCTCGTTCTTCTTTAGAATGTCTTTGATATTGTAAGAGAGCGAGGCAAGATCATTGACATTGAATTTAGCTTGACCACTACCGTCGCTGGAATACCAGAAGGGGATTTTGCTAGAAAAATCAACTCCAAATGCTTTGGTATCTTGGAGTACTTCTTTTGATGATAGCCTCGTTACGTAAAGAGTAAAATCGTTTTGAATTAGTCCTGAATGAGTAAACCAGTATCCTAGAGCTTCCTTGCCAATGCCGGGCGGCCCTACGACGAGAACGGTTGATCTGTCTGGATAACCATCACTTCCCAATAGCTCGTCTAGCGAGGTCAGACCAGTGGAAGCCAATTTCAGGCAATCTCCTTCTCGATACGGCTCATAGGAGATAGCGACATGACTGCCCGATAAAGAAAGAACGCTGCAACTACGGCGGGTATGGCATACAAGTCTAATGAGATAGTGAAGGCGTTAGCCACTGCTATAGCGAGGCACGCCACGGCTAAGCTGAGCAGCTTCAAGTGCCTCCTTAGCGTCATATCGGGGGTCCTTCGAGAAGCCACGATAAGAGCGACAACAGAGTATACGATAACAGCGGCGACCGCTGCACCTATTAGATTGATTTGATCGGAAACCCAGGCTGGCGGGTTTGCCGAAGAGCCGAACACTATGTACACCAGAATAGACGGAAAGAGTGCCAGCACTATTGCGTAGGAGGGCCATCTTACCTGCTTCCAGCGGAGAGTGTTCCTATGAAAGAAATCCGTCTCGAGCGCAACGAGAACTGTGCTGTCTACGAAGGCGAAGATGACTAGTATGAGGGCTAAAAACAGGATAAAGCTCACCCCAGACGCTGCGAGATAAGGAACGTCGCCTACCAACAGCACGGATAGAAGGAAGACGCCTACTGCTGCTATCCAGAACGCTCTTCGTCTGAAGACTGGGCTTACAAGTACTCTTCCAATCTCTACGGCTTTGATAGCCACTAGGAGACATATTCCTGCAGCAATGAGGGGGACTAACGTACCGATAATAGTTGGGATGTCAATGGACATGTGGAACAACCTCCATTCCTGTACTTGAAACTGAAAATCGAAAATAACCGTGGAGTGGCGGAAGACCGAGCATCTTCTTCACACGAAGCAGTGGAGTAATGGCAAGACCTTCTTCGTAGAGCCTCATTTCTATGACGCCGTCGAAGATCTGCTCCATCGTAGTTAGGACGTTAGGAGCGTTCATCCCGTCTTCAGCAAGCGCGAAGATAACTGCGTCCTGCTGCTTGAGATCAGAGAGTAGCTGCGACCAGTAGTTGTACATCGATTCCAGGGGATTCAGCACGAGCAGTGGAGAGAGTACGTCCGTTGCAACTCTGACTCTTCTATCCTTGTTTTGATGCACGGCATTCTTGATATTGACTGAAATGGATGTAGCGTCCCGCAGGTCCAGACGGAC
Organism: Nitrososphaerales archaeon; assembly: GCA_030036955.1. Classification (GTDB taxonomy): domain Archaea; phylum Thermoproteota; class Nitrososphaeria; order Nitrososphaerales; family CADDZS01; genus JASHOD01. Next base: position 237 of record JASHSF010000235.1, on the reverse strand, counting down.
AGGGGAGCCGGAGCTCGCCATCCATTCTGGAATTCGATCAGTACTGACACCGACTCCCTTCATGTCCCGTAGGACATCCGAGACAGGTCTGTGAGTAGCGTAGAGGCAGTAATCTCCCTGAATCAAACCGGAGCGGGTGAACCAGTATCCAAGAGCTTCCTTTCCTATTCCTGGAGCTCCTACGACAAGGATGGCTGACCTGTCCGGATATCCATCACTCCCGAGTAAAGCGTCGAG
>JASHSF010000234.1 GCA_030036955.1 Nitrososphaerales archaeon | reverse complement strand
GGAATTTCGGGAAGCGTGAACTTTGGATATTCCCCCGAGAGACCCGTAAGCACCAGCCTCCCTCCTCTCCTGAGAGCCTTGAAAGCGCTAAGCGTCGTCTCGGAGAGGCCGACAAAGTCTATCGCGGCGTCGATACGACTGCTTGTTATTTTCCTGATTTCTTCTGAAAGATTTTGCTTTGCTGGGTTTACTGCATATTTTGCGCCGAGGTCAAGTGCGAGATCAAGTGCTTCCTGTTTTGTATCGACGGCGATGATAACGGGTTTGAATAGAGCCGAAGCGAGCTGGACCGCCATGTGTCCTAAACCGCCGACGCCGAAGATTAGAAGATAGTCGTCGGGTTTTACTTCGGCTTTCTTCACGGAAGAGTACGCTGTTATCCCGGCGCAGGAAAGCGGGGCGTACAATTCAAGTGGAACATCTTCGCTCACCCGGACCAAGTAGCTTTCATTTGGCACAAGCACTTTTTCCGCAAAGCCGCCATCCCTCCCGAGTCCGAGAGGATTGATCGAGCTGCAGTACTGCTCGTTTCCGCTTTGGCAGATCTTGCAAGTCCCGTCGCCTATCCAGGGATAAACAATGACTCTGTCGCCAGTCTTAAAGCCTGACACATTTTCCCCGGTTGAACTAACGTGCCCGGCAATTTCGTGCCCGAGAATGAGCGGAAGCCTTACTCCCATTTTTTCGATTGGAACAGGGCCGTAGTGTCCTTCCCAAACGTGGAGATCTGAATGGCAGAGTCCTGATCTTTCTACCTCAACTACAACATCGTGATCCTTTGGAGTAGGATCTTCCCTTTCTTCGATCTTCAATGGTTCATTGATTGTGTGTAGAACGGCCGCTCTCATGATGCCCTTAGGAAATCTATAGGATTAAAGCTATGTCGGGCGCTTGCGTAGGCTTTGGTTAAAGGACGAGAAGAATCAGCTATCTCTTACGGACTTTTTTCCACTGCGCTAGGAATTCTCATTTCGAAATCAAGTCCTTAAATCCGTGCAAACTTTATTCTGAGGGCAGTGCACTTGTTAGTCATCGATTTTCACAACCACTTTTATCCAAAAGGATACATTGACAATTTAAAGTACAGCACCGGTTACGCGTCGATTACAACCGATTCTATAGGAAGGCTTCTCGTACATTACACCGGCGATTACAACGTTATCGTTGGGCCGCACGTTGTGCTGGAGGACAGGATCGACGCAATGAAAAGATGTGGAATCGACATGGAAGTGCTGACCTTAACGACCCCGGGCGTCGAGCGAGAAACGGCTGAAAGAGGCGTAAAACTTGCAAGGATAACCAACGACGGCTACGGCGAAATTGTAACAAAGTATCCAGATACTTTTACGGCGCTAGCAACACTGCCGATGCAAGATCCTGGAGCATCAGTCGAAGAGCTCGAGCGGGCGGTCAATGATCTTGGCCTGAAGGGCGCGATGATATTCTCAAACGCGAACGGCAGGCCAATCGATTCAAAGGAATTTATTCCCCTTTACGAGAAAGCAGATCATTTAGGCGTTCCCCTTTTCATCCACCCTACCTCACCCGTGAATGCCGTGAACATGGACAGCTACAGGCTCGTTCCGATCCTTGGCTTCGGAGTGGACACGAGCCTTGCAATCCTACGCCTCGTTTTCTCGGGAATTTTGGAGAGGGTGTCGAATCTGAAAATTGTGGCAACCCATACTGGCGGCGTATTTCCTTACCTCAGGGGCAGGATTGACAGGGGTTACGAGGCATATCCCGAATGCAAGGTGAACATTTCAAAGGCGCCATCGAATTACTTGAAGAAAATCTGGCTCGATACTGTCTGCTACAACGAAGACGTTTTGATGTCATCCTACGCATTCGTCGGATCAAAAAAGATGGTTCTCGGGACGGACTATCCGCACCAGATATCTGACATTGAAAAAGCAGTTGGAAGAATAGAAAGCTTGAACATTCCGGAAGATGAGAAAGAGCTGATTTTAGGAAAGAATGCAGCGGAGATATTGAAAATGTAGCACGTCAAGCAGCAATTAACCAATTGTAACTTCATGACTTTGACTAGGACTTCATAACACGAACTCCTAATCGGGTTCGGAGTAATCATCGAGTTTTACTTCAGATAATTTATTAGCCCATTTCTTGGGCTCCAAGACTTGGTTGTAATTTGTCAAACGCTAATGCCCCAATTCTAACTCCCATTCAAGTAAAGATTCTCCTCGCAATGCTGGAAGCTAAAGATCACACTTTAAACAGCGAAGCTATTTTGCGGGATACCGGAATCGCGCTCTCCACATGGTCTGCCGAGCAGGGCAAGCTTGTCGAAATGGGGATAATCGAAAAACATCTGATCCGGGTTCTGACGAACGACAGCATCTCCAAACGAATGAACTACAAGCTCACGGATGGCGGCGTCGCAATCGCTCTAAATCTGCGCAACATTTCAAAAATCCTTTCTGGCACAAAAAGTGCAAGCCGGATTGTAGGTAAGCCAGCTGAGGATTTTGAAGAAAGGATACAGGAATGCGTCGAAATCGGCCTTGAAAGCTTCGGCGCGAACCTCGTAACACTCGTAAAGACTGCACTCGAATGCGAACATGGGGTGCCGTGGTCCCGAATCCCTGAAAATCCAGATAAGCTTCTGGCCGTGTTCAGGGAGCTGTTCGGCGAGGAAGCCTCAAAAAAGCTTGAAACGGTGATATCAGCAAACATAATTTCGCGCTTCGCGCTCGGATCCGCTCAGGCGAAAGATCTTTCAAGTATAATTTCTAGCGCGAGAAAGTCTTTTTCGGCTGATGGTGAGGACAGCCCTGAAGAAAACCAGGAGAAACTTGGAGTCAGGGGGTCGAGAAATTGATTCCATCTTACCTTGCAATTTTGGACGTAGTCTCACTCGCGCCTGCTGTGGGACTCGGTTACTACGCATTCAAAATGGTCTTCATGTCGCGCAGGGGAAGGCTTGAAAATGGTTGGAGGCTCATAACATTTGGGGCGATCATGTTTTCTGTCGGATTTTTCTCGCTCACAATCCAGGATCTGACCCCCGCGTACACTGTACCGTACTTTGTTACTGATTACTTGGGGACGAGCTTTAGCTTCGCGGGGTTGACGCTGCTCATGCTCGGGTTGAGATCGCACTACTCGGTGTGGTCGCTCAAGAGTTTTTCAAAGGTTTCAAAAATGCGCGATAGAGTCTATGAAAACGCGAACGAAGAAGCCTAGACTTCCAAATTGATAAAGCGGCGGAGCTGTTTCTGCGGAAAAACTCGGTTTCTCTGGGCCAGCAGAGTCACTAATGAAAAATTTGTGCGGTCGTCCGCACGGTATACTATTTGACCCCAGCTCGGTTAAATAAAAGCAAATTTTCTCTTCACCTCATGGTATTCATAATAGATCAGGGAAGCGTTTTCGACGCTCCGTCGGAAAAAGTATGGAAGTATCTTAACGAAGCAAGCAGCGAGCAGCATCAGCACACCATGATGACGAACGTAGAGTTCTCGATGGATGGAGAGCATCCGGTTCTAGCGTTTGAAACTCCCGGACCTGGAGGAATGAAAGTCAAGCAAAAGATCAAAATGACAATGCTCCCTCCGGTTGGATTTGTCTCGGAGTACATTGAGGGCCCTCTCACAGGTTCGAAAGCAATGCAGTTCTATCACCCAATGGGCAACAGAACTGGCGTTACTGTGGTCGGAGAATACGTGTCTTCAATGATTCCAGAGAACCAGCTGCATAGCATGGTCATGCAGCAGCTCGAAATGGCATTCAACGAGGACCAAGCGAATCTGAAGAAATTCTAGGCGAAACACTTGCTCGACAAATCTGACTATGCGACGCTCGTAGTCATACGCGATATGGATCGCGCTATTGGTTTTTACACAAAAACCCTCGGAGGAAAGCTCCAAGAAAGGGCTCCGGGAGAAATGAAGGACATGTGGGCATCCGTGAGG
>JASHSF010000233.1 GCA_030036955.1 Nitrososphaerales archaeon | reverse complement strand
CCAGGGGGTAATCAGGATCAGCGGATCGCTCGACTGCTCGGACTTGTCCGTTTCAGATGCAAAGCTTGAGGTTGAAGGAGATCTTCACGCAAGCGAAGTTGATGTTGACAATATTCTACGTGTTGGCGGAACAATTGATTCGAAGTCGATTGACGTCGGGGGAAAGTTTGAGGCTAAAAATGTGCACGCGCGCTCGGTGAATGTGGGAGGCGTTTTCGAAAGCGGCGGGGACGTTATCGTTGACGACGTCGACGTCGGTGGATCACTCGAAGTGCATGGTAAGATCCAATCTAAAGAGCTGCGAGTCGGCGGAAAGGCAACCCTTGAAGGCCCAGCGGAAGTCGACGGGGATATCGAAATCGGCGGAGTTCTGACGTCGAATTCTTCACTGCGTTACGGTGACCTTCGTGTCGGCGGGGTCGCGACAGTTAGGGGTGACGCAACCGGTAAGGATATCGAAGTTGGAGGACGGTTGCAAGTTGAAGGTAATTTGACGTTTGCAGAAATGGAGGTTGGAGGTTACGCGAGCATTTCGGGAGACGCTTTAGGAGCGAGCATCGAGCTCGGCGGGAGGCTGAGCATAGATCGCTCATTGAAACTAACTGACGATTTGGAAATCGGCGGGACGATCGACGTCAAGGGAAACGTCGAGGCGCGCGACGTAGAGATAGGCGGAGCTTTGAGGGCAGAGGAATTCCGGGTTCGCACTGCCGAGCTTTCAGGCGGCGCCCGGACCGAAAGGGGCATCTATGCGTCGGATGAAATCGAAGTAGCTGAAAGAAGCACTATTCGCGGCGGATTAAAGGCAAAGAATAGAGTGGAAATAGAATCTCGGGCTGAAGTTGATTCAGTTTATGCCGACAGAGTGATCATAGAAGATAGGGCTCGCGTCGGAAACGTCTACGGAAACTACGTCGAAATTGGCGACGACAGCATCGTCACGGGAGAAGTGCTTTACACCACGGAGATTCGACTTGGGGACAATGTGAGCCTGCGCTCCCAACCTTCCAAGGTTGGTTCGATACCGCCTGATAAAGTCTGGTCGGAATCTAGCCCGGTTGCCGCAGGTCAATCACAACCTAGTACCAGTTCCGCTAGCGCTGCAACACCCTAGGATAGACAGACAGATTCTCTGATACTGTAATCAGCGAGTTGCTCGGGTGGCGGTAATAGTTGAAAAAGAGCTACGATAGTACGAGGACCGCCGCATCCAAAGATCTCTCGCAAGGATCGATGGCAGAGGCTTCTGGTGGAGCTCCCAGCAGACGAACGACCGTCGATATTTATGCCGACATTCTTGAAGTTGTAAAGAGGCACGGCGGCCGCGGGAGGATAACTAGGATTTCCTACGGGGTTGGAATGCCTGTCGATCGCCTGAAGAAATTTCTCGATAAACTCAGCGAATACGGGCTGGTTAGGGGAAACGAAATCGAAGCTGAAGACGGCGGGAGCGCGCAGGCTTATCTCCTCACGATCAGAGGTCAGGAGTTTCTCGAAGTTTACTGGAAGATGAAGGCATTTCTCGACGTGTTTGCAGAATCGTAGCTCTAGATGCCTTTGAGCTTGTTTTTTAGACCAGAGAAGTGATTCTTTTTCCCTTCGCTCACGGCCTTGTACTGCTGAACTGCTTCTTGCAGAGTCAGCGGCAAGCCAGCGGATTCATCTGAATTCTCTGGAGTCGGACTTTCTTGTTTTGGCGCGGACCCAGACTTTAATGCTTGATCTTCTTGCTCCTTAATTTCACTGTGAAATCGTGCTGGGGGTCTCGCAGGGGCGGGATCAGCAACTTTTGCGTCCGCAATTTCTTGCTGTTTCACTTCGCTGGGAAACGCAGACTCTGCTTCAATTGGTACGACCGAAACGAGATCTTTTTCTTCCGCGATCGCATCCTGCTGTACTTCGGGCTTGGTAAGATCCTCGCTCACTTTCGACGGAGAGGCTGTTACGTCTATCGGGGCGGGACTATCTGACTCTTTTGCCAAACGCGCTTCTTCCTCGATCGCCGGATTTTGCTCGAGAGGCGCTAGGCGTGAGATGAAGGAGCTAAATTCCTTGAGAACTTTGGCCGCTTCGACAATTGCTTTAATTTTCGCCTCAAGCTGGGAATTTTCTTCTACATACTTGTCAGCTAGCATCTTGTAGTTTGCGAGGTCTTCTTTTGCTTTGCGTAACTCACTGGGGGCGCTTTGCAGCTTGGCCATCCGAGCTTTCGTAGTTACCAACTCTTTCTCGAGTGCGGCTTCCCTTTCGCTCTTTGCATTCTTTTCAACGCATAGAGGACACTCGTCCAAGTAAAGCACCATGGCGCTACCGTGCTTGCAGACTCTTTGTTCAATTACTTGCCCAGCAGAAGACTTTGTCATTATAACCGCTTCTAAATGGAATAGTGGTACAAGCGCGCAAAGTCGTTTTATTAATACTGGGAATTCCGATAATATATCCGAAATCGTTATCGGCAATCGCTATTCGAAGAACGCAATCAGTCAAGCTTTGCTGTAGTTGGATTTGTAAAATTTCGGTTTGTGAATGTCAAGGGAAACGAATTCGCAGCCCGAGGAAGGAAGACTGCAGGCTTATCTCCTCACGATCAGAGGTCAAGAGTTTTTCGAGGTTCACTTGAAGATGAAGGCGTTTCTGGATGTACTTGCCGAACCTGAGATTGGATCACTTGTTCAATTCTTATCCACTAAATATTTTCGTAAATTTCATTTCATAGCCATGGTGTGATTAAGATCAGGAATGAATCTGTACGCTCATGCTTACGCGGGACACGTTCATTCGGGACGCGCCCGCCGATGTAAAATTCTTCCCCTATTCTATTTATAGTCGCCAGCGAGCAATGGCTTAGGCGACGATTATTCGAGCGGAGTAAAATAGAGCGCCTAAATTTGCTACACAAAGGCAGCTAGTGTTTGAAAGCCCGCTCGCGAGTAAATATCATTGACATCGAGTACTGGTCTGCCGCGGCTACAATTTTTTTATCGTTGACAGAGCCTCCCGGCTGGATAATTGCCCTAACACCAGCTTCGCCTAGTAATTCAATGCTGTCGGGAAACGGAAAGAAACCGTCCGACGCGCAGTAAGCACCCGAAGCTCTTGCCCCTGCGTTATCGAGCGCTATTTTCGTAGCTCCATTTCTTTTGCGAAAGGATCCAACGCCCAGGGTCCAGAGCTTCGAGAGTCTTTGTCGACCCTGATCGTCCTTGAGGACTGTACCATTCCCAATAACTACCCCGTTTGATACGACTCTTCTCACAACTTCCCAGAGCCCCAGAAGAATCTCTATTTCGGAGTCAGAGCTATTTGATTTGGTTTCAAAAGTTAGCTTTTGTCTGGGCAGTTTTTTTCTATAATCTTGAGTATCCTGGACAAGAACAAGGCCTTCCATGACCTTGACATCGAATGGATAGGTCGAAGCTTGATTCGCCTCGATTAACCGTATTTTCTTCTTCTGCTTGTTCTTGAGTATCTCCAGAGCTTCGCCGTTATACGAAGGAGCCACTACGATTTCCGTGTAAACAGATTTGTCATTGGATTCTGCTTTTTCGTTTCTTCCAATGAGCTTGGCCGTTTCTGTATCAATTTCTCTATTCACTACAGTAGTGTTGCCGAAATCAGCTTCGGGGTCGCAGGCATGCGCAAGCTCGTAAGCCTCAGCAAGAGTTGTCGAAAATGCAAAGCCGGAAATCTGCCCGTGCTTGACAGTCGCAGCTGCTGGGGACTCCTCGAAACCTTTCAAAATTTCGAATGAACTTGCAATATCCAGGTAATTGTTGTACGATCTGCTGTCACCATAAATTTGC
>JASHSF010000232.1 GCA_030036955.1 Nitrososphaerales archaeon | reverse complement strand
GTGAGAGGAGAAAAGGTTTCAGATCTCATACATTTGAATAGAATTGACCTTTTCCACCCCTTATCTTGACATCGCCAAATATTGTCAGGTTCCTGCAAAGAATCTCTAATTTGTCGAGCAGTAGCTTTTCGCGACTCAGAGATGATTCGCGATTTCTTTCCTTATACTCAAGGGACTTGATAGAGAGAAGCAAAATGAAAAAGCTGCTCGATTTGAAGAAGACGAACAATGAGCTGAGACAGCTTGCTAAGGAACGGCGGCTTGGCGGGGAGAGGATGACGGCTGCAGCGACAGTTATGTTTCTCACGCCAGATCCTGCTACTACACTCGCATCGCTTCCGATGTTTGCCGCTGCCCAGCTTCTGAAATCCAGAAAGAAGGTTAGCGATCTTGGGCGTGTTTTCGAAAGCGCAAACAACGAGATCAAAGCCCTCAGCTCTTTATCGAGCATTTTCTCGTCGCTCTAGTCAGAAAAATTTCCAATAAACCGTCGCTAAACAATTCTTAGCGAAGACTTGTGACAAATGAGTAACTCTCTCGGCCATAATGCCGGGAGAATTTCGAGCCCATTACTGTTATAAATTAAAAATCAAACAAAATATTTCGAACGTTGCGTTTCTGACAAGAGTTGTTCTACCCGAGACTTGTGGTCAACCGATCCTTCGATAAAAGATATCGAGCAATTAGACGACTCCTACAAGACTATTTCTTGCGACGTTTTGATTGTTGGGGCTGGAGGCGCAGGACTGCGAGCGGCAATCGAGTGCTTCGAAAGAGGAACCAACGCTCTCGTCGTATGCAAGTCCCTAATGGGCAAGGCGCATACGGTTATGGCAGAGGGCGGCATTGCAGCCTCTCTCGGAAACGTCGATCCTCAGGATAGTTGGCAAGTTCACTTCTCCGACACGATGGTCGAGGGGCAGTTTCTATCAAACTGGAGAATCGCAGAAATTTTCGCGAAAGAAGCTCCCGACAGGGTCTACGAACTGGAATACTACGGTGCGTTATTTGACAGAACGAATGAAGGCAAGATAATGCAACGGCCATTTGGGGCGCACTCTTATCGACGCCTTTGCTACATTGGAGATCGAACGGGCCTCGAGCTGATCAGGACGCTAGAGGATCAAATTCTTGCCAGAAACATTCCCTACATGGACGAAGTTGAAATTACTTGCATTTTCAGAGATTCAAGTGGCACCAGCGTCTCAGGATGCTTGGGAATCAACATTCGGAGCGGTGAATTACTACTATTCCAGTGCAAAGCAGTGATTCTCGCAACAGGCGGTTGTGGCAAGGTCTACCACGTCACTTCGAACTCCTGGGAAAGCACTGGCGACGGTATTGCACTCGCGTGCAGAGCCGGGGCAGAGCTGATGGACATGGAAATGATCCAGTTCCATCCGACCGGTATGATCTATCCCGCGGGTGTTCGAGGGATGCTGATAACGGAGGCGGTGCGTGGAGAGGGGGGGATACTGACGAACGTCAAAGGCGAGCGCTTCATGGAGAAATACGATCCTAAGCGGCTCGAACTTTCCGCAAGGGACGTCGTAGCGAGATCAATTTACACGGAGATAGTCGAAGGAAGGGGCACTCCAAATGGCGCGGTTTACTTGGACATCAGACACCGCGGAGCAGAATACATCAAAAATAAACTTCCAAGCATGTACTACCAGTTCCTTGAATTTGCTGGAGTAGACATTAGCAAAGAGAAGATGGAAGTTGCTCCCACGGTCCACTACCAGATGGGGGGAATCAGAGTAGATCCAGAAACCTGCGAGACCAATATCCAGGGTTTGTATGCAGCTGGCGAAGTAGCTTGCGGATTGCACGGCGCAAATCGCTTAGGCGGGAATTCGCTTTCTGACATTCTTGTGTTCGGCAGAAGAGCTGGTATTGCCGCGTCTGCAAAAGTCAAAGATAGTCCCGCGCAACAAATTCCTGATGAGAGCATAAGAGCCGAGATTGGTAGAATTCTAGCTCCTTTCAAGAGTACTGAAAACGTTAATCCATTTGCCCTCAAAGAAAAGATCGCCGATGTAATGTGGAAATACGTCGGTATCGTGAGAAACGAGCAGGATCTGAGACAGGGGCTGACGGAGATCGGGATCATTCGGCTCGATTCAAAAAAGGTGCAAGCCAAGGGTCCGAGGGCTTTTAACCAATCGTGGATAGATTCCATGGCTGTTTGGAACATGGTTCTGGACTGCGAAGCCATTATTCGATCTGCCCTCGAAAGGAAGGAAAGCAGAGGAGCTCACACGCGTTCAGATTATCCTAAGAAAGACGACGACAACTGGAAGGTCAACGTTGTAACAAAGTGCGAACAGGGAATGATGGTTCAAAAGATCGTTCCCGTTCCGAAAATGCCCGAGGAGTACGAGAAGCTGATTAATAGAGAAGAAAGTCTCTCCTGGAAGAAAAATGTAAAGTAATTTCAAAAGGAGAACTGGGCTAGTTTTGAGTTTAGGGCAAGCAAGAATGAAAAAAGACGTAACGCTCAGAATTTTCAGGGGTCTTGGAACGGACCGCTCCAAGGACAGATACGAGACATTTACCGTGCCCTACGAAGACGGAATGGTCGTTTTAAACGCCATCCACTACATACAGAGCCATTTTGATTCCTCTCTCTCGGCAAGGTGGAATTGCAAAGCGGGCCGATGCGGATCGTGCTCGGCTGAAATCAACGGTTTCCCCAGATTGATGTGCAAAACGCCGGTCGACAAGTACGACGGCGAAATTACTGTTGAGCCGATGAAGGCTTTTCCTCTGCTTCGAGATCTTGTCACCAAAGTTGATGACAACTACAAAATTGCGAAACAGATTCCTCCTTTTACTCCAAATGAATCGACAGATCACACCTGGATTTTCTACCAGCAGGACGTCGAGCGATCCCGCGAGTTTCGCAAATGCATTGAATGTTTCCTCTGCCAAGACATATGCCATGTCGTTCGCGAGCACAAGAGGAACTACATCGGCCCCCGCTTTGTCGTAAAGGCCGCTTCCTTCGACATGCATCCCAAAGATGCCCTTAACCGGTCCGACTACATGCTCCACAACGGTCTCGGCTACTGCAACATCACAAAATGCTGTCAGGAAGTCTGCCCCGAGCACATCGTCATAACAGACAACGCGATCATTCCGGAAAAGGAAAGAGCAGTAGACAGATCTTACGACCCCTTGGTATGGCTGTACAGAAAATTCAAGCGCAGGCCTGACGTAAGACCGCCGCAGCAAAAGGCAAGCGTACCGTCAAAGTGATCGATTCGTCGATCTCCGTGCTTGGTTCTCTGGATACTGTATGATCAAGATTTCAATGGAGATCTTCACATTCCTTGGGAATCCTCCTTCGTCTCGCAAGACAGTGGATAGCTGGCGAGAAAGCGGAGGACGGTATAGAAAGAGTAAGGAATGCCAACAAGAAAGGGATGTCGGGCTTGCTAAACCTTCTCGGCGAGCACATGGAATCAAAGAAGGACGTCGAGGAAACTGTCAAGGAGTATTCCAGATTGCTGGGTCTGATTGATTCAAGCGGTGTCCAATCACAAATTT
>JASHSF010000231.1 GCA_030036955.1 Nitrososphaerales archaeon | reverse complement strand
AGACGGGGGTTTGGATATACAGCTCGCCGAACGGAGGGTGGGTGGCAGTAGGGGGAACGAGCCTCTCTTCGCCACTATGGGCAGGATTTATGGCAGACGCGAATCAATGGAGGATAGCCGACGGATACTCATCAACCGGATATCTCAATACTTTCTTGTATGAGTATGTGTACGGCTACAAGGGTGAAGCTCCCTACTACTACGAAGGATTTGCCTTCCATGATGTAACTACCGGCAGCAACGGCTGGAGCGCAGCGACGGGATGGGATGCGGCAACTGGTCTTGGTTCATTCATCGCTTACGATCTTGCCTGGATAATTGCGACCACCCCTGCTGCCTAAATCAAATTAGACAAAGAGTCCGACCCAGAACATCAGAGTTGCGGATTGCAGTCCGCGAGAGCTTAAGGCCGGGAATAAAATAGAGAGTATTTTGGACCCGAAATATCAAAGGAAAGCCCCTGCATTGATCTCAGGAGTATTGCGAAGAGCCTGTCGAGCGGGGCTATTAATTGTCGAAACTTGATAGGCGAGATAATACGCTTATTAGTGCAGGCCCTTTGAAATTGTAATTCGAATACTCTCGTTATGCCAATGCAGTCGTTTACTCGAAATTACGAGGACAAGAGCACTGAGCAAGGATTCCAGTTTATCTTCAAGTGCGATCTTTGCGGCGACGGCTATCAGTCAACTTTCATAGCCTCACAAGCGCAAAAAAAGAAGGGGCTTTTCAATAAGGTTTCCCAGTTTGGAGGCGTCGTCAGTAGCCATGCATACTTGGCTGGGGCGCTAGGCGGGTCGGCTTATCAGACACCAGAGTGGAACAAAGAGCGCGAAGCGGCATTCCAGCAGGCCTCCAATGAAGCAATGTCCCACTTTCATCGATGCCCGAGGTGCTACAAGTACGTTTGCGATCTCAATTGGAATGATGAAGCTGGCGGACTATGCGTTCAAGACGCACCGAAAGTTGCAGGCGAGGTGGATGCAGCTCGAGCGCAGACAGCGAAGGAGCAGATATGGCAGAAAGCTGGAAGCACGCAGATGTATACCGGAGATTTGAAAGTAACTCAAACTGTCTGTCCCGCTTGCGGGAAAACCAGCGGCGGAGGAAAGTTCTGCAACAACTGCGGTGCCCCGCTCGGTATGAAGAAATGTGCGAAATGCGGAACTGATAATGACCCTTCAGTCAACTTCTGCGGGAACTGCGGGAACAAGCTGTAGCGCTTCGGCTTTACTGACTAGTTGAAAGATCTTCTGTCCGGGAACTGCACTCTAGTTGAGAGAACTAGGACTTGCGTCAGCTCGCAAGGTTCGCTGTGACCTAAAAGAGTCTCGAAAAGCTAAGGTCTAACTGCTACGCTTCGCGAACGCTTTCAAGCGTAGAAATTGCCGACCATATCGTTACTCTGCTGAATGAAGCAACGTTAGGATCGCGACTGAGTTCTTCGAGAAGGGACACCGCATTTGCAGCTCTAATCCCTACGGGCGTTTTTTTGTCTTCGAGCGTTTCCATTGCTTCTCTGGCCTTCTTGCGAACGCTTTTTGGAAGCGCGTGACTCGCCATAACCTGATTCAAAAATCCCATGGCCTGCTCGATTTTCCCTTCGTTTTCTATCCGCTTCTTTTCCCTGCGCTGGCTCGCGGCTGATGGAGCAGGAGTAGGAGGAGACGAAGGCGGCGACGAGGGAGCCGATGATGGCGGTTTGTCATTGGACACTGAAAATTCGGCCTCATATCAAATTAGGATGTACGGAGAGCGTTAGCTCACATAGCCGCTTGGGGTAATTGAATGTATTTGTATCATCCAATTTATCAGCTTTTATCGCTCACGCATGATTATTGAGCATCCGGTAAAATCAAGTTGTTTTTGTCCAATCTTTTCGTCTTTGCAGAATACTTACGATTGAACCTATCTAGTAAGACGCTAATCATTTAGATCCAGAGTGTGAGAACGATCTCTGTTACCTTCTGCGCTGCTTGTCTTAAGTTTCCCAAGTATATTCGGGGCATTTACGACGATTGCAGCGGCGATATTCATAGCGGAGCTCACAGACAAAGACGCACTTTTGCTTCTCACACTCGCCACGAGAATAAGGCCCTTCACGGCATTCGCGGCGGGGTCGCTGGCATTCACAATAACATCAGCCATAATCGTGACAGCAGGATTTCTCCTTACCAATGTTGTCCCGGTTTTTTGGATAAAAATAGCTGGAGGAGGGATCATGATCTTTTACGCGTTTTACCAGTATTTTTCATTTCGCAAAGAGCAAAAAGACCTGAAGCGAGACGAAAATAGAATTATTTCGAGGACCACTTCAAAGTCGGCACTGATGGGCTTTCTGACTGCCGTGTCGATGCTGATTGTGCTGGACCTCGCAGGCGACGCAACTGAGGTCCTTACAATTGTATTCGTCGCTCGCTATCAGAATCTAATCCTGGTCTTCGTAAGTTGTGTAGCTGCCCTCGTAGCCGCGTCTGCAATAGAGACAGTCCTGGGGAACAGGCTGGGTAAATTGCTTTCGATCGAACGAATCAAAATATTTTCGCTAGTAGTGTTTCTCGCAATCGGATCCTTAATTATTCTTTCGTCGATTTTCAATTTCTCATTTTGACTCTACTCAAACGACAGCAGTCTCGTTCAAATATTCAGGACCGCCGAGAACTCCTCAAATGTCAGTACCTGATCGGGGCGGGAAGGGAGAGGGGGTAAGCGCTTCTCTTCTATCGCGCAACGCAAAACTCGTTCTGGCTTATATCTTTTTGAATTCAATTCCTATCGGATACATGAATGTTGTACCTCTTGTCTACCTTATCCAAATCGGATATCATCCAAGCACAGTTAGCGTAATTTATGCTACGAGCGCGATTTCAAACACGATAGGGCTAACGCCCTTCGGAATCCTCGCCGACAAATTCGGACGAAAGAAATTCCTGATAATCGGGAGTGTCATTCCAGCGGTATCATACGTCATCTTCGGGCTCACTTTAGATCCTTATTGGTTGATAGTTGCGAGCAGCATCGGGGGAGTTGGTCTCGCGGGTGGACTTGCGGTCGCGATGAGCGGACCCCCTCTTCTTCCTGTTATTGCAGACACAGTTACGACCCAGAACAGAACAAGAATATTCGGCGCCGTTCAAGCCGCTTGGACTATATCACTCACAGTAGGAGCAGTGCTCAGCTTAATTCCAGGCTTCTTTGAGACGTACTTTGGGATCGGCGACACAATAGCACATTCTCTTTCTTATTACATTATGGCATCCATAATCGTAGTCTCCATTCTACCGCTCTTCTTTGTTCAGGAACGGTTGAAATCTCCCGTTAACGGAACACGGCCGAGGGCTACAGTACAGAGTCACGATCAATCAGAGACGTACACATCCCATGAGAATGCAGACAATGAATTATTAGGTCGGTCCTCGTGGCGGCGATT
>JASHSF010000230.1 GCA_030036955.1 Nitrososphaerales archaeon | reverse complement strand
TTCAGCGTTCTAACAAATACAATGTCAACGTTCCCTTATCGAGGGCCTGGCTCAACAGAAGCTGCGTTCTTGATCGAACGCGTGATGGATATTATTGCCCTGAAGACCGGACTCGATCCTTCGCTCGTCAGAAAGAGGAATCTGATTCGCGCGATTGAGATCCCCTACCAGACGGCAACTGGAGCGGTCTACGACAGTGGAGACTACGAAAAGTGCCTTATGATGGCGCTTGAGTTGTCAGGCTATGAAAAATTTAGGCATGCCAAGAATGGCGATGGGAGATCATCAAAAAGCCGGGGAATCGGAATCGGTTGCTATTTAGAGCAGGCGGGTCTCGGGCCTTCGAGAACCATGAGCCGTCTCGGCATAAGACAAGGCGGTTGGGAAAAGTCAACTGTAATAGTAGATCAGTCGGGTCGGGTCTCTGTAATCAGCGGAATCCAGCCAATCGGTCAGGGAACAGAAATCGCGATTGCGCAAATTGTAGCTGGCGAGCTTGGGATATCTCCGTCTGAAGTTAGCGTTCTCTGCGGAGACACTTCACTTGCGTCCTTTGGCGGGGGAGCTTTTGCCAGCCGGAGCACTTCTGTTGGCGGAACCGCAGCGGCAATGGCTGCGAGGGAGGTGCGCCGGAAGATCCTAAAAGTAGCCTCGTACATGCTCGAGGCGCGGCAGGAGGACCTCACATTCAAGGATGGAGTTGTCAGGGTAAAAGGGACGACTCACCCCTCACTAACTCTCGAAGACATCGCGGATAACGCCTATGTCATGGCAAACATGCCCCCTGACATGGAACCTGGGCTGGAGGCCAGCGCAACATTCGACCCTCCCAACTTTACTTTTTCGAACGGAGTAGTTGTCGCAAAAGTCGAGGTAGACTTGGAAACGGGAGTAATCACTCCCCTCTCTCTGTGTATAGTCCACGACTGTGGAAGAGTTGTCAATCCGATACTCGTCGAGGGCCAGATTCACGGGGCTGTTGCGCAAGGCCTTGGGGAAGCTTTGCTTGAAGAGATCGTCTATGATTCCGGCGGCCAGCTTTTGACTGGCACCTTCACCGATTATTTGATCCCATCCGCTCAAACTATGCCAGAGCTAATAATGGCCCACATGGAGAGTCCAACGCCAGTAAATCTGCTGGGAGTGAAAGGCGTAGGAGAATCGGGAACGATCGGAACACCGGTCGCAATAGCTAACGCGGTTGTTGACGCTTTGTCTCAGTTCGATTGCAATATCACGCAGCTCCCAGTAAAGCCGGAGCAAGTGCTGAAAGCGGTTCAGTCGGGAACGCGGGGCGGTCCGATGTGAGTTTTCGACCACTCGAATTCTACTCTTTCAATTGCGGCATAACCTTCTCTCCCAATAGCTTAATGGAATTCATTGCCATTTCGTGTGGCATGTTCGGAAATTGCATACGGCATATTACTTCCGTAACCTCGAGCTCTTTTTGCAATTTGGATAGTTTTTCGGCACACTGATCTGGACTGCCAACTACGAACCTCTGCATCAGTTTTTCTTGGAACTCTTCAAAAGATGAGTTGTTGGGATCAACTGCCTTACCGCTTTCGTCCAGAAAATGTCCCCATTTGTAATAGTGTCCGTAGGTTACGAGCCCGTACTGCTTCACCTCCTCCCAAGCTTCGTTCTCTTTCTTTGTCGAAACGTAAACTTCTCGGAACAGCGGCCTCTCAATCGAATAGAAATCCTTGCCGTGCTTCTTCAGTGTCTCTCGGTAGAGCTTGTAACGATCCTGCAAAACGCTGAGCGGAGTCACAGGGTCTGAAAACCAAGCGTCTCCGATCCGGGCAGCTTGCCTGACTGCGCCTTCTGCTTTAGCTGCAACCCAGATGGGCGGATGTGGAGTTTGAACGGGCCTTGGGGCAAGCGTGATGTTTCGATAGGAATAGTATTTTCCTGAGAAGGAAGCGTTGGGTTCAGACCATAGAGCACGAATTGCGTTCACGCCTTCTTCGACCCTGCTAAACCTCTCACTCAGGGGAATGCCGTACCCTGCAAATTCCTCTTCGCGGTAACCATGACCTACGGCAAGAACCATTCGTCCTCCTGTAAGGGCGTCGATCGTTGCCGCATCTTCTGCAACGCGCAGAGGATTGTACAACGCGAGAAGGATTATCCCCGTGCCCACCCTTATCGTCCGCGTCGAAAACGCTATCGCGGTCGCAGCGATCAAAGGCGATGGGAGATGGCTGCCTTCAAAGTGATGCTCGCAGACGAGCGCTGCATCGCCGCCCAATTTCTCTGCCAGTCTCACTTGTTCAATTTGACCCCGAAAGAATTCGTCGAGGCCTTCGGAACTTGTAGGGTGATTGCAGAGCACCAGACCGAATTTCATTTGGTCTCAGGTTTTTCCCTCTGGCATTAATCAATTACTAAGTTCCATTTTTTGCTCCTTCAAGAAGCATAGACAATTTCGCAACTTTTTTGACTTGCAACTTGAAAATTTATGTAGCTATTGGATAGGGTGTATTGCATTGCGAGAAATTCTTGATACTTTTGAAAAGAAAGTGAATCCAGTTCACACGGCTCTATTGGTCGTCGATGTTCAGAATGATTTCTGCGCAAAGGGCGGAGCTTTCGACAAAGCTGGCCTCAATCTTGAAATGGTCCAGCATATGGTACCTCGACTAGTTGAATTCATTGAAGGAGCGAGAAAAGCAGGCTACTTTATTGTATTCATAAGGAACAATTACAACTCCGAAAACAATCCATTCCTCTCGGATGTGTGGCTCGAACAGGCTGGACGAACCCGACGCGGATTGTATACCCATATCCCAATGTGCGTGCCTGGGAGCTGGGGCGCTGATTTTTACAAGATCAAACCCGAATCTGGTGAACCCGTTGTAACCAAGCATAGGTTTGACGCCTTTGAGGGAACTGACCTCGACTTGATACTCCGTGCGAAAAGAGTAAGGACATTGGTATTCACGGGCTTTGCTACGAATGTCTGCATTGAGACAACCGCAAGGCACGGGTTTGTGAAAGATTACTACATAGTAGTGCTAGAAGATTTGGTAGCTTCGGATTCAAAAAAGCTTCACGAATCTGCTCTTGAGAACTTGAGAACTTTTTTCGGCGAAGTTGTAGACTCGGGCAAAATTCCAGGAATACTTCGAAGTCAGTCCGATGTGGATGAAGGCGACGCGATCTAGGCGTTCCGAGTAGCCCTTACGAGCTCCCAGACATACTCGGGCTTGAGTGGAGTCTTCTTCACGCTTGCCGAACTAAGTGCGTCCTCAAGAGCATTGGATATGACCGGTTCCGGTCCGATTGTTCCAATCTCCCCCACACCTTTGAAACCACCGGGAACGAATGGTGAAGGGGTTACAGTCCTCTCGCTCAACATGACTTTCGGCATTTCAGCCGCTGTAGGGATCAAGTAATCCATGAAGGTTGTTGTGAGCAGGTTCCCGTCATTGTCGTAGATGATTTCCTCGTAGAGTGCTCCTCCTATTCCCTGAGCTATTCCTCCTATCACCTGTCCTTCAACGACCGAAGGATTGATCGCAGGTCCACAGTCGTGTACGATTGCGTATTTTTCAAGAGATATCTTTCCGCTCTCCAAGTCGACTTCTATTATTGCAGCGCAAGCTCCGAAAGGATAGGCGCGGTAGATGTTCGCTCGTCCATTTTCATCGGGAAGAAAGTCGAGATCCTTCATAGCATAGTACACGGTTACGTCAAGGCCAGGTTCCATCTGCGGTGGTAGCTCATATGGAGAAGTGTAGAATTTCCTGGCAAGCTCCGACACCTTGAGAGATCTCTTCGACTTGATCGAAGACAAAACTCCACTTTCTATGACAAGCGACTCTGGATTTTCTTTCAAAATAAAGGCTGCACCATCGATCATCTTTTTCTTCAACTTCGAAGCAGCTGTTTGTATTGCCGGAGCCAGGACCACTGCGAAGCGACTAGAGTACGAACCGAGTCCGTACGGCGTAGTCGAAGTATCTCCGTGGTATGCAAACACGTCTTCCATGTTCACCCCGAGAGCGTCTGCTGTCAGCTGAGGGATTACCGTTTCATAGCCGTGCCCCTGCGGCGCAGCACCCGAAAAAACACTCACAGTGCCAGACGGATCCATTCTAATGTTCACCGAATCATAACATGAAATGAACGATGCGGGTACTGATGTCGCGGTAGGTTCCAGAGAGAAAGCGATGCCGATTCCAAGAGCCTTTCCGTCGCGCGCCAAATCTGTCTTGCGCTTCTTGATAGCGGGATAATCTATCAGATCCAGAAGAGCTCGCAGGCACTCCTTGTACGTGCCGCTGTCATAAAGCGAGCCGGTCGGAGTCTCATATGGAAACTCTGAGCTGTCAATCAGATTTCGCATGCGCACTTCGACCGGGTCCATATCCAGCTTCCGGGCAACCGTGTCGATAATTCTCTCAATTACATAGTTGGAATCTGCTTTTCCAAAACCTCTGTACGCTCCGTAAGGAGTTTTGTTGGTGGCTACACCGATCAGCTCGTATTCGTAATTTCTTATCTTGTATGGGCCAGTCAAATAATGCGCCGTAACGAACGCGGAGTATGGACCGGCTGTCGGCATTGCGACGCCGAGGTCAACTAATATTTTGTCCTTTAGGGCAATTATCCTTCCGTCGTCCCTGACTGCGACCTCTATAAAGTGACGTTGCTCCCTTGCGTGCGTCATTGACATGAGATTTTCTGTCCGCGTCTCTGCCCATTTCACAGGTTTCCCTGTTACCTTTGAAGCGATGCAAACTAGCAGCTCCTCGGGATAGAGCGGATGCTTCAGTCCAAAACCGCCGCCAACGTCTGGCATGACGACTCTTATGTGATTCTCGGGAATGCCGAGCGTATCGGCGAGCAACGTTCGAGCTATGTGTGGGTTCTGAGTTGAGGCATAGTAGAGAAGGGTTCCATCGGTGGGGTTGTATTGCGCGAGATAAGCTCTCGCTTCCATTGGAGTGCCAGTGTACCGATGCCCGTCGATCCTGAACTTTAGCACTCTGTCGGCTTTAGGGCGCATCGGTTCGGAATATTTGAAACTCAAATGCATCGTCTGGTTGTCTCCCCAGTCCTCGTAAAGAAGGGAAGAACTAGGTTCGATGGCAGCTTCCATGTCCACAACAGCCGACAGTTTCTCGAACTCGACTTTGACGAACTCTAGTGCATCGTCTGCTTGGTAGCGGCTCTTAGCAACCACGGCGACAATTGGCTCGCCGACGTAGCGGACCTTGTCTTGCGCTAAACAGCTATGTCCAGCAACTTTTGTCTTTGGATAGGAGAGACGGGTCTTCAAAGGCTTGGCATGGAGCGAAGCTTCGCGAGGAGTTATCACAGCAACAACCCCTTCTTGCCTTTCGGCTTCTTCGACATCAATGCTGAGAATTCGTGCATGGGCATAGGGGCTCCTGAAGATCGCCATATAGAGCACGCC
>JASHSF010000229.1 GCA_030036955.1 Nitrososphaerales archaeon | reverse complement strand
AAAACCTTGGCGTTTCTTCCTTTTAGCTTGGTGACTTTCTTTGCCGCCGTAATCTATGCACAAAACAATAGAAAGCTAGTAAGACGTTTAACAATTCTTACCACTAGTAAAATTTTGAAGTAGTGAATTATTGCAAAGTCAATCGCAGCACCCGCTTAATTTGAATCTATAAATAATGGGAACATAATTCTCGTTTTGCGAATGAATCCGTTCGCTAACCACGTTCAGGTGTAGATCCCGGTCAGTGTCTTCAGAGGAAATAGTACCGCTCCTGAAACAGCTTGGACTCAACTTGTACGAATCGGAAGCATATGTTGCCTTATTGACCAAAGGCCAGATCTCAGCTAAAGAGCTCGGACAAGTAACGTCCATACCACAAAGCAGGACCTACGATGTGCTCTCTAGCCTGAAGGATAAGGGGTTAGCCCTTAGTACTCCATCAGCCGACCGGACTTACACTCCCGTCGACCCGGATTCCATACTAAAGACACTGTATGGAACAAAGAAGAAAGAAATTCAGACTCCCATGATCAGGGTGCAGGAAGAAACCGAACAGAAGCTTGAATTGTTGCACGGTGTTTATTCGGAAGCTAAGGAAAAGCTTTCCTCTTACTCAACTGACCACGTCCAAGTCGTGAACAATCCTGTATTTGTGCTCGAAGGGTATCAGAATATCGAAACTGCGATGCTTGCCCTAATCGATAAGGCTCAGTCAGAATTTCTGAGAATAACAAAACCTCCTGAAGGGGGAAAGAGTATGATGGACCCCTTTTACTTCCTCGCGGGCTCCATGACAGAGCGTCTTTACAGAGCGAAGGAACGAGGCGTAAAAATCCGCACCATAAGTCTGATCTACGAAATTCCATCTCTCCTGGGTCTTGATTTCGAAGATGAGGACGATTTTGAGAGAAGATACCTCGCTCAAAACGAGGACATACCCGAAAAATTCCTTCTTGCAGATGGTCACACTGTTCTGCTGAATCTTCGCGATCCGGTTTCGAAAACCTTTGGCTCCATCGCCCTTGTGCTGGAGTCCGACCCGACATGCACGATACTCCATGAGCACTTTGAATCAATGTGGAAGAAAGCTGAACCCGTCTCTTCCCTTTCAAAGAGAATGCGAGAAGCGACAGAGGAACTTTGTAAACTCATGCAGAACGCCCACTATTCCAGATTCGACGTTGCAATCTACCGGGCGCTTGCCAAAAAGGGAGTTCAGCCTATCGATGTTTTATCTAGGAGCTTCGGTAAACATACTCCTTCAGAAGTCTCAGCTGCTGTTAGAAAGCTCACCGATACAGGTCTGGTCGTCCGTAACGACTGGCTCAAGTCTTTGATGGCCGAAAATCCTTTGAGAGCCACATTGATTCTGGAGGGAGCGGCAAACGGCGAGAAAGGATTGGCCAACGCGCGCTAAGTTTATGTCGCTACAACTTGATTGCAGGAGTCAAGCATTTTGTCGGATTTTAAAGAAAGATTCCTTGAGCCAATAGACAACGCTTCGAAGCCAGCGACGATTGCTGCGTTAAACTTCGCTGTGGTTGTTTTGTTCATCGGTCAAGCCAAAACAATCTACATAATTCTTCGGGTTCTACTAGGAGTAGGCGGACTGCTTTTTCTTCTTAGCGCATTTGCTATTTTCTTCTTCACGATCTATCCGTCAAGAAGAGCTCTCTGGCTCACCGGCTCGTTCACATTCCTGCTGGGACTAGTCCTTTCAATGGTTGGTTTGGCACTTACGGTCGTAACCTTGGCGTAATTAGATTGGCCTAGCTCTGGTCCGAATCTTCCTTCATAGTTCCATTCATGACCATTTTGTCACTACTCAAAAAACAATTCAGTAGTAAGAAGTTGTAAATATCGCGCAAGGTATTTCTTATTCTATCGAAAACAAAAAAGAGGTGAAACAAGAAGACTTGCCAACAAAGAGAGTAAAAAACCTCAAGAAACGAAACAACAAAATGCACGCACCACTCTAGACAGAGTGCAATAGGGAGAGAAACATTCTCTCCCACCTTTTAATTCCGACAAGCTATTTTGATGATCCGTATTTCATTTGGGATGTCAATTTTTTCGAAGGAACCCAAACCATCGTGTATTAATATCAAATTTCTCCGAATAGCTTTCTCCAGATTTAGGCGCTCTACATTACTCCACTAAAATACCCTCGCATAAGCGATAGGTTAAACCGAATGGGAGAATGGGCAAGTATCATCCCAGAATGACCTTGGCTCCTTATCGCATTCGGGACCCGCCCGCCGTTGAGAAATCATCCCCTATATCTATTGACAGAGTACTGAAGGCAACCCAGGACTCCCTTAATATTGTCAAACTATATCACAAAAGCTGATTTTACACGAACACCCCAAGCAATTATATGCGTAGAAACGTGTCGACCTGGTGCAACGGTATGGCTTACTTCACGGATTCATTCGTGATCCTACTCCTACAATGGCTATGCTATGAAATTTATAAGAATAATCAGTGGAATAAATTGAGCTATTGTTTTGCCGTAAAATTTCGAAATTTTGATCATTGGCATGCGATCAGGTTCTGACCGGAAAAAGATTTTCTAGATTCAAAAATCTCGATTAATGCAAGCTCTAACCAAGATCACAATGCTAAAAAGCTAGGCGAGAACGGATCGGATCTCGCTCAACTCATTCGCAATGCCAACGCTCATACCAAAGAAAATTTTTCTGACAAAAGGTGTAGGTCGACACAAAGAAAGGCTCGCGAGCTTCGAGCTCGCACTAAGGGATGCGGGAATCGAAGCGTACAACCTCGTTCCCGTTTCCAGCATCTTTCCTCCACGGTGCAAACTCGTAACGAAAAAGGAAGGGGTGAACGACCTTTCGCCGGGACAGATCCTCTTTCTCGTGCTTAGCAGAATCGCGACTAATGAACCGAATCGCTTGATCGCTGCATCGATTGGCCTCGCCATACCGCAAGACAAGAACACCTACGGTTACCTCTCCGAACACGAAGACTACGGAGAGACCGACGAAAAGGCTGGCGACTACGCCGAGGATCTTGCTGCCAGCATGCTCGCCTCGACGCTCGGCATACCATTCAATCCAGATCAAAGCTACGACGAGAAAAAGCAACTTTGGAAGATATCGGGAAAAATTGTAAAAACCACACACATCACGCAGTCGGCAGAAGGTGACAAGAACGGCATCTGGACCACGGTCATTGCAGCTGCCGTCCTATTGACATAAAGCGGAATACTGATAATAAGCCCCCGGGACAAATCCTTCTTCCAGATTCAAAGTGCCAAAGACTTCCGACAAGGCAAAGCTCTTTACCGAATCGGTCATCCGCGGGATGACGAGGCTCGCGACAAAGTACGGTGCAATAAACCTCGCGCAGGGTTTTCCGGATTTTCCCTGCCCCCAGGAGCTAAAGGACGCAGCGGCGAAAGCAATCTTCGAGGATTACAACCAGTACTCCGTCACTTGGGGTTCTCCGATTTTAAGAGAGGCGATTGCCGCCAAGGCAAAGCGGTTCAACAAGATCGAAGCCGAGCCGGACGAAAATATTGTCATAACTTGCGGCACGACCGAAGCAATGGTGGCCGCGCAAATTGCCCTTATTGATCCTGGAGATGAAGTCATTGTCTTCAGCCCGCACTACGAAAATTACGCGCCGGACGCAATAATCTCAGGAGCAAGACCAGTTTACCTCGAACTCGACGAGGAGCAGGGGTTCAGAGTTAACGAAGAAAAACTCAAGGAAGCCTTCTCCTCTCCGAGAGCAAAGGGCATAGTGCTTTGCACTCCAAACAACCCGATCGGCAAGGTCTTTTCGAGGGACGAGCTGAAACTCATTGGGGACATGTGCAACGACCGCGATGCGATCTGTTTTACGGATGAAATCTATGAGCACATAGTTTACGATGGTTTTGAGCACGTCAGCATCGGGAGCCTGCCGTCGATGGCAGACAGAACGGTGACGATTTCAGGTTTTTCAAAGACCTTCAGCGTTACCGGCTGGCGCGTCGGTTACACGATAGCTGAGTTCCAGCTCTCTAATGCAATAAAGAAAGTTCACGATTTTCTCACCGTAGGAGCGCCGCACCCCCTTCAAGTTGCATGTGCCAAAGCTCTTACCCTGCCCGACAGCTACTACCGGGAGTTAAAAGACGAATACGACAAAAGGAGAAATCTGCTCCTATCCTCGCTTGAATCAATTGGTTTCCGTTGCGTAAAGCCCCACGGAGCCTACTATATTTGGTGCGATTTCAGCGAGCTCGACAGAGAATCTGGCGACGTGACCTTCGCCGAGAACCTCGTCCGCAACGGCGGCGTAGCTGGCGTTCCCGGTTCATCTTTCTTCATGACCGGTTCAACGCGTGGAAGCAAGCGGATACGATTCACTTTTTCGAAAAGACTCGAGACACTCGAGCTAGCCTCGAGAAGGCTTGAAAACTCGCTCGCGAAGCCACGTGCCGCTTAGCTTACGCGGAAGAAATGCAATGACCTACACCTACCCCTACGCAGCGCTAAAGCGGCGCATACGATTTGACCAAATAGTGTCAAAGTCTTACTGGAGCTGGCGCGCGAACCCGGCGATCATGGTTCCCACCATGATTTCCAGCTCCATAGCCGTGCTGACACAGTCGATCTACGTAATTTTTGCGACTGCCCTCCTGCTCCAGCTCGAATCTAGGGGCCTGGTCAGCCAGATCAGTTCGGACATTACCCTCGGGAATACGTCTGGTGCTGTTGCCCTGATTCTTTCACCTAGCATACTTTATCCGTCGATTGCGTTCCTTTCCGTTGCCTTTGTGGTCTCGACGATAATTTCAATTCTCGCAAGCGGATCAGCGTATTCGTCGGAATTCATAACCTACCAGCGCCTGCTCAATGGCGAGCACGTGAAAGTTGCAACCGCTATGTCGGCATTGAAGGCCAAATGGAAGAAAATGGCTTGGACTCTCTTCCTCGTCCAGATCTTCACATACGGCCCGCTTGCGATCATTTTGCTCGCTGGAGGGTACGCGATAGTTTCCTCCGGCATAGGTCCTCTCTCGCTGATTTCGCTTATCGTTCTCTTTGGAGTGGGCTTAATCCCTACAGTAGTATTCATGTTTCTTTTCATGTACGCGCTCGTCGCGGTCGCGCTTGAAGATCTTTCAGGCATGGCTGCCCTAAGGAAAAGCAGCCAACTAGTAACGGGCAATTTCGGAACCTCTGCGACTTATGCCATAGTCAGGGTCCTGTCCTATCTCCTTATCACTGGAGTCGGAGCCGTTGCGTCCGAAATCGGGCTACCTCTCACATCGATTGCGTCGATTGCAGTCACCCTGCTACTCGTGCCCATACTGCACCTGGCAAAGACCTCGATTTACACGGAGATACCGAAAAACGCCGAGATGCAGTTTGAAATATACGG